>JAABQZ010000024.1 GCA_011391175.1 Methylophilaceae bacterium
TCTTTAGCTGCCACAAACCAAGGCTCACCATTACTATCGCGGCTACCGCCAATTTTTAAACCCTGTCTTTGTCCCAAAGTGTAATACATTAAACCATCATGTTGGCCGACCAATTTCCCTTCGGCGTTTTTAATATCACCGGGTTTTTTTGGTAGGTAACGTGCTAAAAACTCTTGAAATGGCCGCTCGCCGATAAAACAAATGCCCGTGGAGTCTTTTTTCTCGGCATTAATAAGGCCTGCTTGGCGGGCGATTTCGCGTACCTCAGTTTTTAAGTATTTACCCAATGGAAATAGAGTTTTACTAAGCTGTGCTTGATTAAGCCGATAGAGAAAATAGCTTTGGTCTTTGCTACCGTCATCGGCTTTCATCAGTTGAAACAACCCTGATTTCAATGGGTTTTCTCGAACTTGCGCATAGTGGCCTGTGGCAATTAAATCAGCACCCAGATGCATGGCATGGTCTAGAAATGCTTTAAATTTAATTTCAGCATTACACAGAATATCTGGATTGGGGGTACGACCTGCTTCATATTCGCTTAAAAAATTGGCAAACACGCGATCTTTGTATTCTTTGCTAAAATTCACCGCTTCAATATCGATGCCAATTTTATCGGCCACCGAAACAGCATCAATTAAATCTTGCTTGGATGAGCAGTATTCATCGTCATCATCGTCTTCCCAATTTTTCATGAAAAGCCCAACCACGTCGTAACCTTGCTGCTTTAATAGCAGTGCCGTGACGCTAGAATCGACGCCACCAGAGAGTCCCACTACGATACGTTTTTTGCTCATAAGTGAGTCACCACTTGTAGCGGATAGCGCTTTCCTGCTAGAAAATCTTCAACACACATCAACACTTGCGGGCTACGCATTAAATTGGCTTTATCACGCATTTCATCCACACTCATCCACACTGTTTGCACAATGCCGTTATCTAATGCTTGCATAGGGTAGTGCACGCCCACTTTGCCAATAAACGCAAAGCGCAAATAAGTCGTGTCATTATGCGTATGCTTCCAGTGATAAACGCCCAGCAAACATTCTGGGGTAAACTCATAAGCCGCTTCTTCCATCGTTTCGCGGATAACCGCCTGAATAATTGTTTCGTTATCTTCTAAATGCCCAGCAGGCTGGTTGTAGCGGTTGCCACGGTCAGTTTTTTCTTCAACTAACAAAAACTTGCCATTTTGCTCAATAATGGCAGCTACGGTGGTGTTGGGTTTAAATTGTGGTTTTTTCAAGACAGTACTTTTTTATTGACTAGGCTATATTTTACAGCTATCTCGCCAGTTGCGGAAACAAACCCGTTAAACCATGGGCGATAAACTCTACTGCCATGGCGGCCAATATTAAACCCATTAGGCGCGTTACAATATTAATCCCAATCGAACCTAGTCGTTCAGATATTGCGTCCGCTAATTGCAAAATCGCCCAAATTAAAAGCGCCACAATGAATACAGGAACCGCAAGTACAAAATGCTCAAAAAAAGTTGGTTGTTGTTGAGCACTTAAAATCATGCTCGATATCGCCCCTGGCCCTGCCAACAGTGGAATGCTTAACGGTACAATTGCGATGACTTCGCGATCTGTTAAGCTTTGTGCTTCCTCTGCGGTTTGTTTGGCGCCACTTTGTTTGCCATGCATCATGCTAATGGCTATTAACATCAGTAAAATACCGCCACCCACTTGAAAAGACGGGATGCTGATACCAAAAATTTTTAAAACAGTATCACCAATAAAAGCTGAAATGGTGAGTACAATAAATACTGTGATAGAGACTGTGCGTGCAGTTTTAGCGCGGTCTTGTTTACGCCAGCCATCGGTTGCGCTAATAAAAATAGGGATAATACCGATGGGATTTACTATCGCCAATAAGGCGATAGTGGTTTTGAGTAAGTATGCCCAGTCTGTCATTTCGGTAGCTTGTTTTAGTAAATGTCAGTGTAAATAGTTAGTTTAAATTAAAGTATCACTATGCACACAAAAATTATTTTGGCCTCACAAAGCCCACGCCGTGTTGAACTGCTAAAACAGATCGGCATAACTTGCTTGGTCATGCCTGCGGGTGTAGATGAAACGGCCTTGCCAGATGAATCGCCCAGCGATTATGTGCTGCGATTAGCTGCACAAAAAGCGCAGGCCATTGCCAATAAACTGCCTAATCAAGATTTACCAATCTTAGCAGCGGATACGACGGTTGCGTTAGGTTTGCAGATTTTAGGTAAACCAGAACACGATTTGGATGCGTTTAATATGCTGAAACAATTATCAGGCAGCACGCATCAGGTACATACTGCTATTGCTGTGGCGTTTAACGGTAAGTTAGAAACCGCGATTAATAGTACGCAAGTTGAGATGATGCCGCTTAGCGATGCTATGATTAGCGAATACATTGCAAGTGGTGAGCACAAAGACAAGGCTGGCAGCTATGCCATACAAGGTTTGGCGGCTTGTTGGATTAAAAATATCTCTGGCAGCTATACTGGTGTAATGGGTTTGCCACTGCATGAAACAAGCTTGCTTTTGAATAAAATCGGTGCAAAAAATTAGCTATTAGAAAGAATGGGTTAAGTATTTGGGACAAGAAATTTTAATTAACGTCACTCCGCAAGAAACGCGGGTAGCGGTGCTAGAGCAGGGTATTGCACAAGAGTTACATATCGAGCGCAGCTCTTCGCTGGGTATTGTCGGTAATATTTATCGCGGCAAAGTGTGTCGCGTGTTACCAGGTATGCAGTCAGCGTTTGTTGAAATTGGTTTGCAGCGCGCTGCATTTTTGCATGCTGCGGATATTAAGGAATGCCATATTAATGGCGAGCCACAAACCGAACGGCCGATTCAAGAGGTGTTATTTGAGGGTCAATCGATTATTGTGCAGGTGATTAAAGAGCCAATCAGTACCAAGGGAGCGCGGCTGACGACGGAAATTAGCATAGCTGGCCGGTTTTTAGTGTTTTTGCCGCATCAGGATCATATAGGGGTATCGCAGCGGATTGAAGATGAAGAAGAGCGCGAAATGTTGCGCAATCGCTTGCTGGGACTGTTGCCAGAAAAAAGAAGTGGCGGCTTTATTATCCGCACCATGAGTGAAACGGCATCAGACCAAGAGCTGCTGAATGACATTGAATACTTGCAAAAAGTGTGGACAAAAATCCAAGCGGATAGTCAGCATGCCGATGAAAAGTCCTTAGTGTTTTATGATTTAAGCCTACCTAGAAGAATGTTAAGGGACGTGGTGAACGATAACACGGTGAGCATCCGCGTTGACTCAAAAGCTACCTATGAGCAGCTAAAAGAGTTTGCCGAGTTATACGTGGCCAAAGCAATCAAGCCGCTATACCATTACCATGGCGACCGCCCGATTTTTGATTTTTATAATATTGAAATAGAAATCGAAAGAGCCTTGTCTCGCAAGGTGGAGCTGACATCTGGCGGCTATTTGATTTTTGACCAAACGGAAGCACTAACTACTATAGACGTGAATACGGGCAGCTTTGTCAGCGGAAAAAACTTATCCGATACTATTTTCAAAACCAATTTAGAAGCGGCGCAATGCATTGCGCGGCAGTTAAGGTTAAGAAATCTGGGCGGCATTATCATCATCGATTTTATCGACATGGATGAAGATGCACAGCGTGAAACGGTGTTAGAAGAACTTAAGAAAGCTGTGGAACTAGACCGTGCTCGTACCGGCATTAATGGCTTTACCTCATTAGGACTGGTGGAGATGACCCGCAAGCGTACGCGCGAGAGTCTAGCGCATTTGCTGTGCGAGCAGTGCGAGGTATGTGAAGGGCGTGGTGAGCATAAAACCGCGCAGACAATTTGCTATGAAATTATGCGCGAGCTATTGCGCGAATCAAAACAATTTAATGCCAAAGAATTTAAAGTGATTGCATCGACTGCGGTGATTGATTTGCTGTTGGATGAAGAAGCACAAAGCTTGGCCAACCTATCTGATTTTATTAACAAGCGCGTTAGTTTGCAGGCCGATAACCAGTATGGCCGTGAAGCGTTCGACATTATTTGGATATAATGTTTCTGCGGTTTTGTATCTAAAAAGCGGTTTGCCCCGTTTTTTATTGAAAAATAAATCAGAATTTAAATTAAGCCACGTTCAAAAATGGCATTTCAGGCAGTTGTATCGATTTGTCTAGTGCGGCTGCCGCTTGCTCGCTTGCTTTTGCTTTCATAGCAGGTTTAACTGCCTTAATCAGTTGCAGTAACATGACATCTAATGCTTGGCTTTCTTTAGATAGCAACGCATATTCGCGCTCTACTATTGCCAGTCGCGCGTCTAAAGCTTCAGCGCTCGCCTTGGCTTCTGATAGATTTTTAGTGCGCTCATCTAAGCTGTTTTTATGTTGAGTCATTTGTGTTTTGAGTATGCTCAATACATCCTCAATCCAGCGCTCGCACTCTCTCTCAGCCTGTTCAAATATTTTTTGTGTTTGTGCGCCCAAGCCTAAAAAGAATTTACGAATCAAAAAGTGTTTTTCAGTTAGTAAATTAACTGGGTCTGTACAAAAATCGTTGGTGATTTTTTCTAAAGCCAGCATGTTGTGCAGGAAGTTTGAAATGTCCAAAGGAGGTGGTTCAAATACATCAAAGCCATGTTTATTTTGGAACACATGATAAATATTATCTGCTAGTTTTTTAATGTCTCTGCTTTCCTTAATAATATTGCTGGCCAAATCATTTGCTTGTTTCATTAGATTGCGCATGCCTCTATTCAGGCCTACGGTAGTCCAGCTATCGCCCATTTCTTGACGGCTAGACATTAATGCGCTGTCTAAATAGCCCACGCTTAAATGTCGTAACAAACGTTTGCCAATATGGCTAATCTTATCGTTGGCGTGGTTAAAGGTCGGGACCGAGGCTTCATAACGTTTTCTATCCGCCACTACTTTTGCAAGGCTTAGTTTTGTCGCGTCAGATTTTTGTCCACGTAAACTACGCATCTCTAATACTTGTTCGCGCAAGCTGAGTAAGCGGTGTTGTACTAATTTGCGTGAGTTTTTAATCATCACGCTACATTCACTGGCTACTGTTCTGCCTAAAATCTCGTGTTTGGCCTGTACAATCTGGTTGCCTAAAGTGGCTTCTAGCACCAGCATGCCACTTTGCTGTAATAAGGTATGGTTCTTTTTAATTTTAGCCACTAGTGCTTTTTGTGCCGAAATTGCAAATACGTTCTCTGGCGCAATGCCCAGCTGGTGTGCTGTCATATTCACTTGCTTGTCAATTTCGTTTTGCACGTCTTGCTTAGGTTTCAGGTCATCCCACAGCATGTCCACCTTGTTCAGTAGTGCCAATTTATACTTGGCGCGACCTTTAATATAATCGTTCCAAATTTGCATGTCAGATTGCGTAATGCCAGTATCTAGCGCAGTTAAAAATAAAATGGCATGCGCATTGGGAATGATATTCAGTGTCAGTTCTGGCTCTGCACCTAGCGTATTCAAGCCTGGGGTATCGAGCACCACCAAGCCACTTTTGAGCAGCGGGTGTGGATAATTGATAATGGCATGACGCCACACGGGAATGCTGAGCAAGCCTCGTGTTTTCAACTCGTTCATCGTGCTGACATCGTGTGGGTTAAACAACCCCAACTTTTCCGCCTCTGTCTGCGACACTTCTTTTTGGTCGATAAGCTTGCGCAACACTTGCTTCATTTGTTCAGGGTCTTCAATATTTAACCTGAATTTTGTCCAAGCATTAGGGGTGGTTTTTAGATAGGTCAGTGTGTCGTCACTCAGGCGCGTGCCAATGGGCAATAGTTTGATACATGGCTCTTCACGCGCGTCCCAAAAAATCTCAGTAGGGCACATGGTGGTGCGGCCAGGCTCGCTGGGTAGCAGTCTTTGATTGAAATCTGCAAACAACAGCGCATTAATCGTTTCAGTTTTTCCGCGCGAAAATTCAGCTAAAAACGCCATCACCAGTTGGTCACGTTTAAGCATTTCAAGCACATCATATAATCGCAGCTCTTGCACCGCATCTGATTGCGGGCTTGCCGCCAACCAATCACGATAGTCGCTAATCACCCGTTTTAAATTACCACGCCAAGCTTGGTACTCGTTTACTTTGGATTCTAAGGTCTCGGCTGAGCTAGTGTTGGTCATATTGGTATTTTTTTGTTATTAATTATTACAACTATTCCAATGAAAATTACAGCTTAATATAGGTTTAGCAGTTGCTGTTCCAGTGTTCTTATCACTGAAACATTGAGCATTTGCATCAAAATGAGTGCTATTACTGGCGAAAAATCCATTCCGCCTGCAGTGGGTAATATGCGTTGTATTGGCGCTAAAATTGGTTTGGTTAGACTATTCAATACGCTAGATATAGGTGAATGCGGATTTACCCAACTTAAAATCACCTGCAGTAAGATGGCATAAAAGAACACGTCTAGCACAGTACGAAATACCCCTAGTAAGCTCATGCCTATCAAGCTCGTCCAAATTGTGTTACCCACCAAGCTGATAGGTAAATCGCGCAACCACAGCAAACAAAACTGCAATAAAATTTGTGTAACCAGCGCTAAAACAAAGGTGGATAAATCAATTTTCCCCCAGCTAGGAACGATTCTGCGCACAGGCTTAACTGCAAAATCTGTGAGCGAGACCACCATGTAAGATAGCGGATTATTAAAAGGCGCTTTGAATAATTGCAGAAAAAAACGTAGCAAAAATAACAAGGTAAGCAAATTAAAAATAGTACTCAGTAAAAAATTTAGCGCAGTTGATAACATTTAATCTTTATCCTAATCGTCTTTACCAAGCTCATCGCCTAGAGACTTGGCGCGTTGGCAGGCTTTTTGTGCGGCCAGTATAATCGCTTGCTTAACTTTGGAGTCATGCAAACTCAGCAAGCCTTGTTCAGTAGTGCCGCCTTTTGAGGTGACTTGCTCACGCAACATGGTAATCGGTGCATTGCTGGCATCTGCCAGCAAGCTAGCACCTTTAAAAGTGGCAATGCTAAGTTGTTTAGCATGCGTTTCACTTAAGCCCAAATCAATGGCCGCTGCTTGCAGCGCTTCAATCATATAAAACACATACGCTGGCCCGCTGCCAGATATCGCAGTCACTGCATCAAGTTGTTGTTCCGCATCTAACCACACAGTATTACCTGCAGCACTGAGTACTTGGTCTGCCAAGGCAATTTGTGCTGAGGTTACGCTGGGCATGGCATATAACCCAGTGATGCCTGCTTGAATTTGCGCAGGAGTATTGGGCATTGCGCGCACGATAGTTCTGTAATCGCCTAACCAACGTGATAAATCTGCTATGCGGATACCTGCGGCGATTGAAATGATGAGTTGGGTGTTGAGTAAAGGTGCGAGTGCTTTTGCCAGTGCAGGCAGTTGTTGCGGTTTAATCGCTAACACAACGACATCACAAGTTTGGATGCGTGTTAAATCGTCTGTTGCATTTATGCCTAAATCTTGGCTAAGCGCTGGGCGTTTATTGGCATCCAGCTCAATCACTGTAATGTCTTGCATGGCAAATTGTTGGTTTTTTAGACCAATCATCAGGGCTTGCGCCATGTTGCCACCACCAATAAACCCCAGTTTCATATGCCTAGTCTTAATTTAGTTAATATTGTGTTGCGCCTGTACTAGGTTTTTAAACTAAAGGTATTTAAACCTTAAGTTCTAGAACCAAAAATTGCCGAACCAATGCGCACGATAGTAGCACCTTCTTGTATGGCCGCTACATAATCATCCGACATGCCAATAGACAGCGTATCTAATTCAAACCCTTGCTGTTGCAAATTTTTATAGGCGTCTGCGACTATTTTAAATTGCGCGCGTTGTTTTGCAAAGTCTTGCGTTGGTGCAGGAATCGCCATCACCCCACGCAATTTTAGCTTTGGCATAGCAGAGATATCTTTCGCGAGCATGCTCTGCAGGCCAATATCCACGCCACTCTTAGAGCCTTCTTCGCTGCTATTGATTTGAATACATACATTTAAAGGCGGTAAATTTTCTGGCCGTGCTTCGTTTAAACGCTGCGCAATTTTTAGTCTGTCGACAGAATGTACCCAATCAAAATGTTGTGCGATTAGCGCGGTCTTATTGCTTTGAATGGGGCCAATAAAATGCCATTCTATGGCTAAATCATTCAATTCAGCTTGCTTGCTAATCGCTTCTTGTACGTAATTCTCCCCGAACAGCCTTTGTCCTGCCAAATAAGCAGCGCGCAGCTTGACCGATGGTTGTGCTTTGCTTACTGCCAGTAAATGTACTTTGTCTGTACGATTCGCAGATACTGTTGCAGCAACAATACTTGCTTGAATTGCTTGCAAGGAATCAACAATTGTGGACATAATTCAATTATCTAAACAATGAACTTTATGTAGTTTATTAACAATACTCATTATAGCAGGAGCTGACAGTGGATATTTCAGATTTACTCGCGTTTTCGGTGAAGAATAAAGCTTCAGATTTGCACCTTTCAGCGGGCCTGCCGCCAATGATTCGCGTGCATGGCGACGTGCGCAAAATTAATGTGCCTTCTATGGATCACACGCAAGTGCACGATATGGTGTACGACATTATGAATGACGGTCAGCGCAAAGTGTACGAGGAAACATTGGAGTGTGATTTTTCGTTTGAAATTCCCAATTTGGCGCGCTTTCGGGTCAATGCATTTAACCATAATCGCGGTTCTGGCGCAGTGTTTCGGACGATTCCTTCTAAAATATTAACGCTAGAGCAATTAAACTGCCCACCTATTTTTAAAGAAATCGCCGATACGCCGCGTGGCATTGTGTTGGTAACAGGGCCTACTGGTTCAGGGAAGTCGACGACTTTAGCAGCGATGGTGGACTACATTAATGAAAATGAAATGGGGCACATTCTTACTGTAGAAGACCCAATTGAATTTGTACATACCAGCAAAAAGTGCTTAATTAACCAACGTGAAGTTGGACCGCACACCTTATCTTTCCAGAACGCGCTACGAAGCGCTTTACGTGAAGACCCCGATGTAATTTTGGTGGGTGAGATGCGTGACTTGGAAACGATTCGATTGGCATTATCAGCCGCAGAAACTGGTCACTTAGTGTTCGGTACGTTGCATACTAGCTCAGCTGCAAAAACGGTTGACCGTATCGTTGATGTGTTTCCTGCCGCCGAAAAAGAAATGGTACGCTCAATGTTATCAGAGTCGTTACGTGCAGTTATTTCGCAAACTTTGTGCAAAACCAAAGACGAGCAAGGCCGTGTGGCTGCGCACGAAATTATGATTGGTACGCCAGCTATTCGTAACTTGATTCGCGAAAATAAAGTGGCGCAAATGTACTCGTCTATTCAAACTGGTCAGAATATCGGTATGCAGACCTTAGATCAAAACTTACAAGATTTGGTGCGCCGCAATGTGATCTCTGCTAATGAAGCGCGCGGTAAAGCGGCGAATAAAGATTCGATTATTGGTTAATTTTTGGTTGTTTTATTGATGCTCTGCAGGCCGCATGAATATTAGCCCCCAGAGTATGTTGATATTTAGGATTAAATGATGGAAAAAGGTCAGGCCGAAAAGTTTGTATTTGATTTACTGCGACTGATGCTGAGCAAAAAAGCCTCAGATATGTTTATTACAGCGGGCTTTCCGCCAGCCATGAAAATTGACGGAAAAATGACGCCAATAAGCTCGCAAGTATTATCTGCACAGCAAGCGCGTGAAATTGCCCGCTCAGTGATGAATGATAAGCAAACGGCAGAGTTTGATGCAACTAATGAGTGTAATTTTGCCATTGGTTTGCCTGGTGTTGCCCGTTTTCGTGTGAATGCCTTTGTGCAACGCGGCTCAGTAGGGATGGTGTTTAGAACCATCACTACTAAAATCCCTAAGTTCGAGGATTTAGGCTTACCAGAAGTGCTTAAAGATATTGCCATGACCAAACGCGGTTTGGTGATATTTGTCGGTGGTACTGGTTCTGGTAAATCAACCTCACTCGCCGCTATGGTCGGCTATCGTAATCAAAATAGCTATGGTCACATCATTACCATTGAAGACCCAGTAGAGTTTGTACATGACCATATCAATTGTATTATCACACAGCGTGAAGTGGGCGTGGATACAGACGGTTGGAGCATTGCGCTAAAAAACACCTTGCGCCAAGCGCCAGATGTGATTTTGATTGGCGAGATTCGTGACCGTGAGACCATGGATTATGCAGTTGCATTTGCTGAAACTGGGCATTTATGTTTAGCCACCTTGCACGCCAACAGCACTAACCAAGCACTAGACCGTATTATTAACTTTTTCCCAGAAGAGCGTCGCCATCAGTTGCTGATGGATTTATCGCTGAATACGCGTGCATTTATTTCACAGCGTTTAATTCCTAAAGCTGATGGTATTGGTCGCGCAGCTGCGATTGAGATTATGATTAACTCACCACTGATTTCAGATTTAATCTTTAAAGGTGACGTACATGAGATTAAAGAAATCATTAGCCGCTCGCGTGAATTGGGCATGCAAACCTTCGATCAAGCACTGTTTGATTTGCATGAATCGGGTGCTATTAGCTATGAAGAAGCGTTACGTAATGCAGACTCTGTTAACGATATCCGCCTAAAAATTAAGCTTGAAGGCAAAGGCGCCAAAGACAAGGATTTATCTGCTGGCTTAGATCATCTCGGCATGGTTTAGGATTTAACCAGTATTAAAAAAGCCGATGATAATTCATCGGCTTTTTGGTTGTTGCTAACTTAAGATTTACTTGCTTACTTTATTGAAACCTCTACACGTCTTGCTTCATTTAAATCACCACCATCTACACTTTCTGGTTTTACAAATTCAATCCGCATGACATCCACGCCACCAGCAATTAACGCTGCTTGTGCTGCTTTAGCGCGACTGTAGGCAAGCTCTTCATTTGCCTTTGGATTTCCACGTGAGTCGTGGAATCCAGACAACACGGCGATTGCGCTAGGGTGCGCATTCATCCACTCGATAATCGGCGCAATTAAAGTATCGGTGTCATTTGGTAAAGCAGTTTTGCCTGACTCAAAATATAGTTTAGCTGCAGGGGGTGGCATCATCGCCACTGGCTCTGCTGTTTTTACTGTAATTTGGTTATCTACCGACAAATCAGGGCCAAAGAACGTTTGTAGTTGTTGAACTGTTTGCGTTTTGATGTCTTCAGAATCTACAGTACCAGTCAACACCACAGACTTGTCATCACCGCCGACACTTAAATCACCTAATAAATAAGATTTCAATTCATCTGATTTAGTCAGCCACGCTAAGCTAGCACATGCTTCATTGCTAGTGAAATCAGTGTTGCTCGCGCTAAAACTGCAAGTTTCAGTCACTGCAGCTGGCATCACTTCTTCTACTGACGCCACCGTTGCGGGTGTAGCACAACAGTCACTGGATGGACCACGCCCAGTTAATAGCATCCATAACAAAATTAATGCAAGGATCAGCGCAACTATCCAACTCCAGCGGTTGTAGCTCGATTGATTATTCATGGCATTCACCTTTATTTTTTAAGGCCAGCAGAAAGCTTATCTTGCAATTTTTTAAGCTCACTCCACTTATTTTCAGCAGCCAATGCGGCTTGTTGTGCCCATGTGCTTGGGTTGGCAATACGGAAGCGTGAGCCGCCTTCATCTAAAATTTTGCGCATTTGTGGCACAGTAGCAGCTGCAAGCTGTGCAAATGTTTTGATGCCAGCGTTATGAAACAGCTCATTAATTTTGGGGCCAATACCTTCTACAATCGTGAGGTCGTTGGCATTTTTAATGCTAAAGCCAGCTTTTTTAGCGGCCGCGAGATCGATGACTGCAGTGGAAGTTGCAGCAGCTTTTGGCGCAGCTTTGGTTGCAGGTGCTTCAGCTGCTTTTACTGGCGCTGCAACAGGCATTGAAGTGGACGTGGTTGCTGGGGCAGGTGTTGCAACTTGCTTTGTTGTATTGCAGCTACATTTGCATAGCCAGCGGTTAAGTAGCCAGCCTAATAAAATACCTGCCAGAAACCACCAAAAACAACATGCTAAAGAACTGAATAGAGAACTCATTATTACTCCCCAATAAAATGATTCGACGAAAAATTTATTGCTATATGAAAGTAGACTATCTGCGCCTTTTAAACAAAGGTCAAGTCATTAGCACACCAAAATATGATAACAAAAGTAAATTATTGAGACTCTAATTGGTTGTTTTGAAAGGTTAGTTGCCCATTAAGTAAGGTGTATTGCACCTGTCCAAGCATGCTTTGCCCTAAATAAGGCGTATTTTTACCTTGGCTTTTAAGCTGGCTGGCTTGTACTTTCCACTCAGCTTCAGGGCTGAAGATGGCAATATCCGCATTAGCATTTACACTTAAATCACCCGCCGCAATGTTTAAAATCTGTGCAGGGTGGCTGGTAATTTTTGCAATCGCGTCAGCCATACTGGCTTTATTGTCTGCAGCCCATTTGAGTGCAAGTGGCAATAATAACTCTAATCCTGACGCACCAGGCTCAGCCTCGGCAAAAGGCAGTAGTTTTGCGTCGTCATTCACTGGTGTGTGGTCTGAGCATATGGCGTCTATGGTGCCATCTTTTAATCCTTGGCACAGCGCGCTTTTGTCGCGAGTTGAGCGTAGTGGAGGCTTCAGGTTGGCGTGCGCATTAAAATAACCAATGTCCATTTCAGTTAAATGGCAATGCTGTGTGCTCACATCGGCACTTACCTGCACACCGTTTTTCTTGGCTGCGCGTATCAGTTCGACACCTTCCGCACTGGAAATTCTGCACAGGTGAATACGCGTATTGGTTTGCTGCGCAATCCGTAAAATGCTGGCAATAGCTAAGCTTTCAGCAGCTGCAGGGATGCCTTTTAATCCGAGTCGACTAGCAATTTCACCGTCATGCGCAACACCGTTTTGGGCTAAGTAGTAATCTTCGGCGCGTAAAAATATGGTGTAGCCAAATGTGGCCGCATATTCAAATGCGCGCCAAAGCACTAGGGTGTCGGTCATGGCGTTATCTGCTTGGCTAAAGCCTACACAACCCGCATTGCTGAGTGCATTCATTTCAGTCAGCAGTTTTCCTTCTAATCTTCTAGTCAATGCACCAAGTGGGTATACATGCGCTAAATTGAGTAATTTGGCACGATGTTTTAGCATCTCTACTAAGCCTGGCTCGTCTAATACTGGTGTCGTGTCTGGTGGGCATGCCAGACTGGTGACACCGCCGGCAATCGCAGCTTGCAGTTCAGTTTTTAGCGTAGCTTTATAATCAGAACCTGGTTCGCGTAGCCTCGCACTTAAATCCACAAAGCCAGGGCTGACAATTAAACCTGCAGCATCAATGGTTTGGTTGGCCACAAACCCATCGGGTGCACTGCCTATGCCAGCAACTTTACCCGCGGCGATAAACACATCTTGTTTGGCATCAAGGTTATTTCTTGGGTCAATCACATGCCCATTTTTAATATGAATCTTCAAGAGATACCTCCAGCAGATTGGCCGCCGCCTAGGATGGCCATCACGGCCATGCGTACCGCAATGCCGTAGGTCACTTGCGGCAAAATGACAGACTGGCTGCCATCTGCCACACTTGAATCAATCTCTACGCCACGATTCATCGGGCCAGGGTGCATGACAATCGCATCGGGCTTAGCGTGATTTAACATTTCTTGGGTTAAGCCAAAGGTTTTAAAGTACTCCTGAGCGGAAGGTAAAAGTGCACCTGTCATGCGCTCATTTTGCAGGCGTAGCATCATTACCACATCTACATCTTTTAGACCATTTTTCATATCATGGAACACTTGCACACCTAATTTTTCTACATCAGCGGGTAGTAGAGTTTTGGGTGCAATCACGCGTACTTCAGGCACCCCCAATGTGGTCAGCGCATGTATCTCGCTACGTGCTACTCGTGAATGTAATACGTCGCCCACCAAGGCGACGCGTAAGTTGTGCATGTCTGGCTTATAGCGACGCACGGTGAATACATCTAATAAGCCCTGCGTAGGATGTGCGTGGCGACCATCGCCCGCGTTAATGACGCTAATGTTGTCGGGCACGTGTTGCGCAATAAAATGTGCCGCACCGCTTTGTGCATGGCGCACCACAAACATATCGGCATGCATTGCGATAAGATTATCCACAGTGTCGAGAATGGTTTCGCCTTTAGATTGGCTGGAGGTACCTACATTCAGATTAATCACGTCTGCAGATAATCTTTTAGCAGCAATTTCAAAGGTAGTACGGGTGCGGGTGCTATTTTCAAAAAAGATGTTGCATACAGTTTTCCCGCGCAGTAACGGCACTTTTTTGATGTCACGTTCAGCGACACCCACGAATGTCTCAGCGGTATCTAAAATCTGGTTGAGTATCCGTTTTGGCAAACCTTCAATGGTCAGTAGGTGCTTTAACTCACCATTAGCATCAAGTTGTGGGTTATGCATTGTTCTGTTCAATCTCTAAATGTAGCTTGCCTTTGGTGTCTTGCGAAAGCTGTAAATTTTGATCGGCCTGCAGCAAGATTTCTGCGCCTGTAATGTTAGGCGTTATCGGTAACTGCGCACCGCCGCGATTAATGAGCACGACCAATGTGATGCTGGCAGGGCGGCCATAATCAAATAATTCATTCATTGCGGCACGCGTAGTACGGCCAGTGTAAAAAATATCGTCGATTAAAATAATATGCTTATCAGTTACATCAAATGCGATATCTGATGGCTTCAGATTGGTTTTGAGGCCGCGCGCTGCATAGTCATCGCGGTAAAGTGCGGCGTCTAAAGTGCCAAATGGTATATCTGCCTTGAGCGTTTCTAATACGCGCCGCATGAGCCATACACCACCGCTGTGGATACCTACCAGTGCAGAGTTTGGATTAATTTTCTCAGCAATTTTAGCGGTAATATCGGCAAGTAAGGTTTCTGGATTAGGGAGTTGCATGCTGTTTAGTTGTCATTAGTTTGACGCATTAGTTAGAAGTGAGTCCATCAAAATAAGATTGTAATATGCTTTGTGCTGCCACTGCATCTATCATCGCTTTTTGCTTGCCGCCTGTGATGCCTGCTTCACGTAAGTTTTGCGCTGCTTCGGCTGAGCTTAAACGCTCATCTACCATTATTACAGGTAAGTTAAAGCGTCCTTCAAGCCGTTGTGCGAATTTTTTAGCGAGTTGTGTCATGCCGTGTGGTGTGCCATCCATGTGTGTAGGTAGGCCGACGACTAACAAACTAGGTCGCCATTCCGCAATCAGTTGTCCAATCTGGGCAAATTTTAATTCATTTTCTTCTGCGGTGACGGTGGTGAGGGGGTGTGCTGCTTTGAGTATGGTTTCGCCCACTGCCACACCAATGCGCTTTTCGCCAAAATCAAACGCTAACAGAGTGCCTGTGATGTCAGGATATTTGCGTTCTAAAATGGGTAAATGACTTTGACTTAAGCTGCCTTGCTTAGAGTTGATGGCTTGTGACATGTTATGCATGCCCAGCGACGTCAGACAAGTTGGCTAAATTTAATCCCATCAGACTCATGGCATAATCAAATTTACTGCGGTTGTTGGTATCAAAAATGAGTTGATGAATCTGCTGTGGATCGCTCGTTTCTAAGCTTAACCAGGCGTTTTGCAACACTTCATGCTCTAATTGACCCGCCGTCCAACCCGCATAGCCTAGAGCGATTAGCATATTTTGCGGACCATTATCCTCGGCGCTTGCGGCAAGAATGTCTTTAGAAGTAGTCAGGGCAACGCTGCCGTTCACCACAATAGTGGAGTCATATTCCACATGCGGCTCGTGCAAAATAAAGCCACGCTCCATTTGCACTGGGCCACCGAAATGCACGCGCTTGCTAAGCAGTGGTAAGGATGCGGTCTCTAACTTAATTTGTTTGAGTAAATCGGAAACACTAATGTCAGCTGTGCGATTGAGTGTGATGCCCATGGCGCCATCGGCGTTGTGGGTGCAAATATAGGTAACTGTTTTAGAAAAATATGGGTCTGTCATGGCGGGCATCGCGATGAGAAACTGACCTGTAAGATTCATAATTTTCAACGTTGCTATTTTAACACAGTTTTTTGCGCCTCTAAATACCCCGTCACCTCAAGGCCAAAGCCCATCATGCTTGGCATTTTGCGTGGAGTGGCCATGAGGCGCATTTTACGTACACCACAATCTAGCAAAATTTGCGAGCCAATGCCATAAGTGCGTAGCTCTTGGTTATAGCGTATTGGCTCATCCGCACCTTGAATGCGTGCCACCAAGTCATCAGCAGTTTCACTGTGATGTAACAAAACAATCACACCAGAAGGCGCATGGGATATGGCTTGCAGAGCATCAATTAAATTCCAGCTATGCATTTTGCTACTGCTATCGAGCAAATCAAATACAGATAATGGCTCGTGTACGCGCACTAGCGTTTCTTGGTCTGCACTTGGGCTGCCTTTAATCAATACCAAATGCGTTTCTTTGGCAATTTTATCGGTGTAGGCAATTAAGCGCATCTTGCCATAGGGCGTAGTAATGGTGCGCTCTGCCGCGCGTTCGATGAGCTTTTCGGTTTCGGATCTATAGTGGATTAAATCGGCAATGGTGCCAATTTTAATCTGGTGCTGTTCGGCAATCATCACCAAATCTGGCAAGCGCGCCATTTCACCATCATCTTTTAGTATCTCGCAAATCACACTGGCTGGCTCGCAACCTGCCAGCGCAGCTAAGTCGCTGCCTGCCTCAGTATGTCCTGCACGCACCAATACGCCGCCGTTCAGCGCTGCGAGTGGGAAGATATGGCCAGGACTAATCACACTTTTGGCATTGGCATGTTTGGCAGTGGCCGCTTGTATCGTAGTGGCGCGATCTTTGGCGGAGATGCCCGTAGTGACGCCACTTGCAGCTTCGATGGACACAGTAAAATTGGTGCCTAAGCGTGTGCCATTATTCACGACCATTTGCGGTAGATTCAGTTGCTTGCAGCGCGCTTCTGTCAGGGTTAAACAAATGAGACCGCGGCCATGCTTGGCCATAAAGTTAATGTGTTCTGCGGTGGCAAATTCCGCTGCAATGACAAAATCGCCTTCGTTTTCGCGATTTTCGTCATCCACCAAAATTACCATTTTGCCAGTTTTGATGTCTTCGATAATTTCAGTAATTGGACTAATTGATTTAAGCGGCATGTGTACTCTCTTGCGCCCATTCTGCCATGCGCTCTACGTAGCGAGCAATTTGGTCAATCTCTAAATTGACTTGGCTGCCCACAGATAAATACTGAAATGTGGTGTGCTGTAAGGTGTGAGGGATAATATTCATTGTAAACACATCATTTTCTATTGTATTTACTGTTAAGCTAACGCCATCGACACAAATTGAGCCTTTTTTGGCAATATATTTGGAAATGGCATGTGGCGCACGAATAGCCAGCAACCAACATTCGCCATTGTTTTTATTTGAGAGGTTTTGATTAGACAAGTCTTCAAAGCGGGTGACTTCTCCGACACCATCTACATGGCCACTTACCAAGTGGCCACCGAGCCTGTCGCTTAAGCGTAAAGCTTTTTCTAAATTAACGGTTTGTTGCCTATTTAATCCAACGCTTACATTCAACGTTTCTTTGGATACATGCACTTCAAAATGTGTTTTACTCAAGTGAGCTACGGTTAAACAAACGCCATTCACCGCGATGCTGTCACCCAGTTGTACATCATCTAAGCCTAATGCAGAAGCTTGAATAGAAAGCTTTACATCTTCGCCAGCGCGTATGATGGTATCAATCTGGCCAGTTGCTTGAATAATTCCTGTAAACATGCGCGTATTTTAACAGTATTAATTAAAACTGCTGAAAAACTACGATTTAAAAAATGCTTAAATGTGCCAGATAAAAAGTTGGCACGCGGATTGCAAATGTACAACTATTATTCGCTGTTGAATGGATAGGATTGAAAAATGTTTACAAGCGTCATACAAAAAATACAGACCGTAATACATCACCAAGAGGTACAAAAAAATCTTGAGTGGATGGATACGCTGACCAATATGGATGAACTGGATGCCTTAAAAGAGACGACGGTTCACATCGCTCAAATCAAGTTTGATAGGGGTGCAACGTTGAAACGTCAATTGGATGTTTTGTTGGAAATTGACCAAAAAACCTATCGTGAGGCCAAGAGAACTACGATTAAGTACTTGAATTTATTGAAATCAAATAATGAGTCAGAAGTTAATATTTATAATGCAGTGTACGCTTATCAGCGCCAATTATATCTGGCCTACATGCAATTTCTAGATTTTTATCAAGCGCAAACCAAGATTGTGCTGAGTGACGAAACATTAACTTTGGCGTTAGCGCGTTTACTAAATGCTACTTTTTCGATGACAAAATGGCGTTATTTTGATGACCAGCCTGCACCACAAGGCACTTGGACCAATGTTTGTAAAGTCATCAAATGTGCTGAGAATTTGTCATTAATCAATACCAACTTGTTTTTATACGAGCATCAGAAAAAAGAAACCAGTTTAGCTAGTTTGTTAAAACAAGGCTTTATGATGTCTACTTTGCATAAAGGTAACTATAGTCGCTTGCAAATTCAGTTGACTGATCAAATTTTAAAAGTCTGGGCAACCAACCCGATGTTGGTCAACAAGTTCAAGCGCGATAAGCATCATTTCTTTATTCATATGGAGAGTGATAGAGGCCCAGAGCGCATACGCTCAGTTGAAAAATTTTCAGAATATCGTTTTTGGCGTGTGACGCGTTTATTAGATTTAATAGAGGCTTATTTATGTGCAGCCAATACAGATAAAGCATTGGCAGAGTTTGGCTTAGAAAAAATGGCCTCAACAGAGTCATTAGTTAAGCTATTTAAAAAACTGCGTGTTGATTGGTGTGCAGAGGGGCATGAGCGCCAACGCAGAAAAGAAACACGCTTTAAGAAGAATAAGCTGATTCACGTTATCTATGGCTTAAATAATATTTGCCGCTTATTAGGTGATGCCAATGCGAGTTTGTTCGAAAAGCCGCAGCCCAGAGATAGTTTTGAGTTTGAAATGAAATTGGCTAATTACCGTAACAAAGGCCAGTCGCCCAGCGCTTATCAGGCAAGCCGCGCAGAGGCGGGCAGTGAGAATTGGTGGTTAGTTGATGAAAGTGAAAAAGGTATCGGTGTAGAGTTGGGTAAAACTTATAGCAAGTGGATTGAGGCGGGTAAGCTGATTGCTTACACCTCGCCAGAAAATAAGAAAATATTCGTCATTGCCGAGATTAAGAGTGTGCGCAAACAAGCGAATGGTAATTATCGTGCAGGTTTGGAAATTATTGGTACACATGGCACCTCAGTTAAAATTGGCCGTTTAGACAAAAATAATTTATCTGAAGCAGTAGAGGGCTATTTTGTGGATGATAGCGAGGCTAATGTCAGTGAAACTTATGCTTTCGTTGGCTTGCTACTTGATCAACAGGACGATGCTAAATTAAGTCGTGCATCACTTATTGTGCCGAGAAGTGAGTATAAACGTGGCAGTAAATTCGTAGTAAAACTGCAAGGCAACGAAAAGGTGCTGGAAATGGGTGTCCCATTGATGAAACAGCGCGAATGGGTGCGCGTGGCCATCCCTGCTTAACTCGGGGCTCCGTTAAGATAATCGTAAATTTTCAACCGGCATAGAATCTTAGCAGCATAAAACTGCTAAGATTCTATTTATGTCTTTACTCAATAAACTGCCTTACGAGCTATTCATCGGCTTGCGCTATTTACGCGCAAAGCGCAAAAGTCACTTTACTACTTTCATTTCTATCACCAGCATGGTCGGCATCGCGCTTGGCGTAGCCGTGCTTATCGTCGTGCTTTCGGTGATGAATGGCTTTGGGACTGAACTACGGAATCGCATTTTAGGTGTGGCTTCGCATTTGCAAATTACGCAGGGCGATAATACATTGGCAAACTGGCAGCAGGTGTTGGCTGGTGTTGATGGCGTGCCGCATGTGCTGGCGGCCGCACCTTTTGTAATGGGGCAGGGCATGCTGTCGTTTAATTCGGCTGCACAAGGTACATTGGTACGTGGCATCGTGCCTGCAGATGAAATTAGAGTAGCAGAATTTGCTGATAAAATGAAAGTTGGCAAACTGGACGACCTGCGCGCAGGCGAATTCAACATTATTTTAGGCGCAGATTTGGCCTACACTTTGGGCGCAACGGTAGGCGAAAAAATCGTGCTCATGTCGCCGTCTGGCCAAGCAACGCCTGTTGGCACTATGCCGCGCATGAAGCAATTTAAGCTCGTTGGCTTGTTCGAAATGGGCTACCAAAATTACGACTCTGGCCTAGCGCTAGTTCACATGGAAGATGCCGCCAAACTGTATCGCATGAATGACAAAATCACCGGTTTACGTATCAAGTTAGATGACCCATTTTTAACGCCAGAAGTTGCGCCTGCTATTGCTAGCAAGCTTGCTGGACAAGGCAATTATTACATCAGCGATTGGGTGCAAGAAAACCCGAATTTCTTTGCCGCGCTTAAAATGGAAAAACGCATCATGTCGATTATTATGGTGCTAGTGGTGGCTGTGGCCGCATTTAATATTGTTTCTACACTCATAATGGCGGTTATCGACAAACGTGCCGATATTGCTATTATGCGCACGTTTGGCGCCAGCCCGCGCAGCATTATGGGTATTTTTATTATCCAAGGCGCACTAATCGGCATCATCGGTACTTTGTTGGGTGTCGCGCTGGGCTTGTTAATTGCGCTTAATATTGGCGTAATTGTGCCGTTTATCGAAAATTTATTTCACGTACAATTTTTAGCTAAGGATGTCTATTATATTAGCGAGGTGCCGTCGCAAGTGCTGTGGTCGGATGTCACGGCGATTACGCTCACTTCGATTGTTTTAAGCTTGCTAGCCACGCTGTACCCCAGCTATAAAGCCTCTACCATCAATCCTGCTGAGGCCTTAAGGTATGAGTAAAAATATTATTATCTGCCATAACTTGTGCAAAACTTACACGGGTTTAGATGTGGCAGTGCTCAATGGGATTGATTTGCAGATAAATGCCGCAGAGCAAATTGCCATTGTCGGTGTTTCAGGATCTGGAAAAAGCACGCTGTTGCACTTGTTAGGCGGCTTAGACGTCCCTACTAATGGCGGCGTAGCGTTGATGGGTAAAGATCTAAGCCAACTAAACGAAGCACAAAAAGGGGCACTCAGAAACCAGTCTCTGGGTTTTGTCTATCAATTCCATCATTTATTGCCAGAGTTTACTGCCATTGAAAATGTGGCGATGCCATTGCTAATCCGTCGCTTGTCACGTGAACAGGCTTTAGAAAGTGCAAAATCCATGCTAGAAAAAGTAGGCTTAGCGCACCGTTTAGAGCATATGCCAGGTGAGCTTTCTGGTGGCGAGCGGCAACGTGCTGCTTTGGCCAGAGCGCTTGTCACGCAGCCCGCATGCATACTGGCAGATGAACCAACGGGGAATTTAGACCGCGTTACCGCTAACCAAGTGTTCGATTTGTTACTGGAGATTAACCAAGCGCAACATACCAGTTTAGTTGTTGTCACACATGACTTGGCGCTGGCGGCCAAAATGCAGCGGCAATATCGGCTAGAAGACGGCAAGCTGACACAATTTAGCGCCTAAAGGTATGGTTTTAATTGCGCTAGGTTTTGTATTTGGCGCTTGGTTGTTGCAACAGCAGTCTGTTTTAGTTGGTATTTTTATCGGCCTGCAGGGCGCATGGATATTGACTCCTAGCCTTGCTGTTTTCATCTATTTTAATCGTTTTCAACATTCGGTTTTCTTAAAAAAACTAT
>JAABQZ010000025.1 GCA_011391175.1 Methylophilaceae bacterium
CATTTTAGCTCGGTCCATTCATGCGCATCAATTTTGGCTAACTGTGCTTGGCTGGCGCAGCCAGATGCTAAAACTAATAACATGAATACCAATAAATTTTTCATAACAATTTCCTCAGTAAAAAGTAATATACGATATCTATAATACGTAAGTTAGCTAGTTTTAGTTTCAGATAAGGCCACTAAATCATCAATAATTTGTTGCGAATGTTTTGAAGTGTCTACACTTAAATAAGTTTTTTTCAACACACCATCCGGCCCAATTAAAAACGTATAGCGCTTGGCAATTTTAGTCACACCTAAGTTGGTCAGTGCACCATATTTTTTAGCGACTGAACCATCCGCATCAGTCAGCAGTGGAAACGGCAAACTATATTTTTTTGCAAAATCTGCATGACTTTTACCATCGTCCACACTCACACCAATAACTTTTGCGTTTAACTTTTCTAGTTTGTGCATATCATCTCTAAAGCTACAAGCCTCTTTGGTGCAGCCTGGCGTATCGTCTTTTGGGTAAAAATATAGTACTACCCATTTGTTTTGTAGGCTGGCCAAGCTCACCATTTCGCCTGTAGCATTCGGTAAGTTAAAATCTGGCGCTTTTGTGCCTAGTTTGGGTGTGTTGGGTGTGGCGCTATAGCTACGATAGCCTAGAAAGGCAATCAGCAAAATAGCGCTGTAAAAAATAATTTTCATTAGCATAATGGTTACATTTTTAGAGTGTGTGATTATTAAATAGTTTTTAAGGCCTAAAATCAATCGAATATTATGCGAAAATAGCGACTCGCAAATTACAACGCCCTCGTAGCTCAGTGGATAGAGCATCCCCCTCCTAAGGGGAGGGTCACACGTTCGATTCGTGTCGAGGGCGCCAAATATATCTAATACCAACATTCTACATAGCGATGTATCAGGCCCTTCTTGGTAGGTGTTCGCTTACACTGAAATCAGAATTTAACTGGTTTTATCCTCCCCGCAAAAGTCTAAGGTTAACGCTTCAGTAATATCTTATTACCGATACATTTATTCTTTAGGAGATTTCATGAAAAAACTACACTTATTAGTGCTTTTACCAATGTTTGCTTTTACTCCACAGATAGCTATGGCAGACCCTGTCGACAGTGGCCCGCCTGCGCAACAACAGAAAGATGTGCTGCCAGATTCAACTGCTAGTGGTAATTATTTAGAAGATGAAGTTGGCACTACAATGGATGGAGATAAAACTAAGGCCACAGACAAGAAAGCTAAAAAATCTAAAACCAATAACTTGGAAAAAGGCAAAAGCCACAACAAAGATCCCGAAAAAGGTGGCGTGGAGGTTAAATAACTATTCGCGTAGACAGCTATAAATTTGTTTGTCTTAAACCCGCCTTGTGCGGGTTTTGCGCATCAATTTTTTATGGCTAATTTCATGGCAGGCGGCTTCTTACGTGTAGCTTCACATTTTGCCGACTTTCACATTGCTCTTATATGATTAGAGTTTACATTCCAGTGTAAACAGGGCCGCTGCCACCTTCTGGCGTTACCCAAACAATATTTTGCGTAGGGTCTTTAATGTCGCAAGTTTTGCAATGAATGCAATTTTGCGCATTAATTTGAAGATGTGGCGCATTTTGTATCTGAACAATCTCATAAACGCCTGCAGGACAATAGCGTTGCTCAGGCGCATCAAATTTTGCTAAGTTAATACTAATGGGCACATTTTTGTCGAGCAAGTGTAAATGGCAGGGCTGATTTGCATCATGTGTAATATTACTTAGGCTAATAGAGTTGAGTTTATCGAAGCTGACTACGCCATCTGGTTTTGGATAATGGATGACAGGCGCATTAGCTGCCAGCTTAAGGCTATCGTGGTCGGCTTTTTTATGAGCCAGTGTGTAAGGCAACGATATTTTGAAAGCCGCCAGCCACATTTCAACGCCGCCCAATACTGTTCCACTCCAACTACCGAATTTGGACAATAGCGGTTTTACGTTGCGCACCGCATGCAAATCTTTCCAAACCCATGAGTTGTGCAGCGCTTTTGGATAAGCGATTAATAGGCTGTCTTTAGTATTATTTTTATCTTTGTACAATGCTTCAAACGCTGCCTCTGCCGCTAACATGCCAGATTTCATCGCGTTATGGCTGCCTTTAATACGTGGCACATTGACCATGCCTGCACTGCAACCTATCAGTGCGCCACCTGGGAAAATCAAGTTGGGTAACGATTGCAGGCCGCCTTCACTGATTGCTCTTGCACCGTAGCTTAAACGCTTACCATTTTTTAATAATGATTTAATTTTAGGGTGCGTTTTAAAGCGCTGAAATTCATCAAATGGCGATAAGTGTGGATTTCCGTAATCTAAATGCACTACAAAGCCGATAGAAACTAACTGCTCACCGTAGTGATAGATAAAAGCGCCGCCGCCAGTATCAGCACTTAGCGGCCAACCTAGGCTATGTTGCACTAAGCCTAGTTGATGTTGTTCAGTTGAGATTCGCCACACTTCTTTAAAGCCTAAACCGTATTTTTGTGGGGATGCATTTTGGCGTAGGTTAAAGTGCGTTTCTAATTGGCGCGTCAGCGAGCCGCGCGTGCCTTCCGCAATTAAGGTGTAGGGTGCGCGAATTTCAATGCCTTGCACAAACTGTGCAGTTGGTTGGCCGTTGGCATCGCGCCCCATATCGCCAGTGATAATGCCAACCACCTGATGACTTTCACTGTAAAGCATTTCTTGCGCAGCAAAACCAGCATAAATCTCTACACCTACAGCTTCTGCCTGTTTGGCTAACCAGCGACACAAATCACCAAGGCTGGCAATATAGTTGCCTTTATTACTCATTAAGGGCGGTAATAGCCAGTGTGCAATAGACCAAGACTGCTTTTCGCTCAATATTAAGAATTCATCATGGCTTACAGGCGTGCTAAGCGGGGCACCCAGTTCATGCCAATTCGGAATCAACTCATTCAGCGCGATGGGGTCTATCACTGCGCCAGAAAGAATATGTGCACCAACTTCTGCGCCTTTTTCAAGGACACAGACAGTTATTTCTTTGCCTGTTGTTTGCGCTAGCTGTTTCAGTTTAATTGCTGCCGCTAGCCCTGCTGGACCTGCACCTACAATCAACACATCATAATGCATGACATCGCGCTGTATATTATCGGATGAATCAATCGACATTAAACGTTTTCCTTTAAGCAATATCTGGTAAGTTAACTAAATCGCTACGCGAAACACCAGCTGTTAACTGTCTGCATACATTCAAAAATTCTCGCATGCCTGTGGTTTGGTATTTTTGTTTGTGCCATAGAAAGTAAAAATAGCGGCCTAAGTCTAAATTTGGTGTAGCAAGTGGCACTAAACTGCCGCGGCGGAAAGCATCTTTAAGGGCTAAACGCGAAATACAGCCAATGCCTAAGCCTGACTCTACTGCGCGTTTAATCGCTTCGGTGTGCTCAAGTTCTAGCCTGATGTTGAGTTTTGCATGGTGATTATGAAAAGCACGGTCAAAAGTCTCGCGCGTACCAGAGCCTTTTTCTCGCAGTATCCATGGTTCCTGCAATAGCTGTTCCATCTTCAGCTTACTAAATGACGCAAAAGGATGATTAGGTGCGCTAAACACCACTAATTCGTCGGCTATCCAAGGCTGGACTTCGATATCTGGATGGTGGCAATCGCCTTCAATCAAGCCTAAATCTAACTCGTGGTTAGCAATTTGCTGAACAATGGTGCTGGTGTTGTGTACTTGTAACTGAATGCGGCTTTCTGGATGCTGCTGCAAGAACCGCGCAATTAATATCGTTGCCAGATAATTGCCCACTGTCAGCGTTGCGCCGATTTTCATGTGACCAAAACCCGCATGCCCATGTAGCAAATCTTCAATCTCTTTCGCTCTATCAAGCAACTCAACAGCGCGCGGCAACAATTGCTGACCAGTTTCATTAATCCGCAGTGATTTACCAACACGGTCAAAAAGCTGTAAATCAAATTGCTTTTCAAACTCGCTTAATGAAGTGCTGGTGGCAGATTGCGACAACGATAAATCCTCCGCCGCGCGAGATACGCTCGCGGTACGGCTAATCGCCACAAAAATCTCAAGTTGTCTTAAGCTATATTTCATTACTTTTCGTATACCTAGCTTTTATATATTTTTGATATATATCAATATTACAGATAAGTATTATCATTATAATCCATTTAACTTATAATTAATTTTACTATAAAATGCGTAGCAATTGTCAAGGAAGCTGTTATGAAAGTGCTGATTGCGGTAAAACGAGTCGTAGATTACAACATTAAAGTGCGCATCAAGTCAGATGGCTCTGATGTGGATATCAATGGCGTAAAGATGGGCGTTAACCCTTTCGATGAAAATGCCATTGAAGCAGCTTTGCGTCTTAAAGAGCAGGGTGTTGCCACCGAAATAGTAGCCGTGTCACTAGGCACATCAGCAAATCAAGACGTTTTGCGTCATGCGCTAGCCATGGGCGCAGACCGTGCAATTTTGGTGGAAAGCGATTTGACTTTGCAAGCACTCGGCGTAGCAAAATTATTAAAATCGATTGTGATGCGGGAACAACCTCAGCTCATTATTTTGGGCAAACAAGCCATTGATAATGACGCAGGCCAAACTGGGCAAATGCTGGCAGCGCTTTTGAACTATCCGCAAGCCACTTTTGCCTCAGCTATTCAGGTTGATGGCAATACGATTAGCGTAACGCGTGAAGTAGATGGTGGCACAGAAACGTTAGCACTTAATTTACCTGCAGTTGTGACGGCAGATTTGCGCTTAAACGAGCCGCGATTTGTGAAATTGCCTAACTTGATGATGGCGAGAAAGAAACCGATAGAAACGATTAACGCTGCAGAGTTTGCGGTGAGTGCCGAGCCACGTTTGAAGTTAATTCAGGTGTCTGAGCCATCGGCCAGAAAAGCGGGTATTAGGGTTGGTAGCGTCAGTGAGTTATTAAGTAAACTGCGCGAACACGAAGGGATACTACTGTGAATAATACAGCGATGAAAATTTTAATTTTAGCCGAACATGACGGCAAACAACTCAGCCCAGCAGTTTATCAAGTAGTGACTGCCGCACAGTTTTGGAATGCACCTGTTGAAATTTTAGTGGCTGGGAGCAACACAAATACAGTTGCAAAACAGGCAGCTGCAATTACTGGCGTCGCCCGTGTCATTCAGGCAGAAGCAGCGCATTTAGCGCACCAATTAGCTGAAGATGTTGCGAATATCATTGTGCAAGTTGCGGGTGATTATCAGGTGATACTGGCCGCCCATTCGTCTTTTAGTCGCAATATTGTGCCACGTGCCGCCGCTTTGCTGGATGTGGCGATGATTTCAGACGTGCTTGAAATTAAGGCTGACCATACTTATGTGCGCTCGGTGTATGCAGGTGATATTCTTACTACGATTCAAAGTATCGATGCACTGCAAATAGTGACGATACATAGTAGTAATTTTACCGCTGCTAAAAATACAGAGAGTAACAATACAGATGTTAATAATACAGGTGCTCAGGCTGAAATAGTCTCTATTGAAGTGCCTGAGCCTTTTACTATCACTCGCTGGGTAAGTGAAACACGCAGCCTTTCTGATAGACCGGCGCTAACTTCAGCAAAAGTAGTGATTACTGGCGGCAGGTCTTTAGGCAGTGCAGAAAGATTTGAAGAGCTGTTGTCACCATTGGCCAGCAAGCTTGGTGCTGCGTTAGGCGCCACCCGTGCTGCGGTTGATGCAGGTTTCGCACCAAATGATACTCAAGTGGGTCAAACGGGTGTGGTGGTGGCCCCCGAACTTTATATCGCCGTGGGAGTTTCTGGTGCCGTGCAACATACCTACGGCATGAAAGACAGTAAAATCGTGGTTGCTATTAACCAAGACCCTGACGCACCCATTTTTCAAGTGGCAGATTATGGCTTGGTGGCAGATTTATTTGAAGCTATCCCTGAGTTAACAAATGCAATTTAAACAATAAAAAGTAAACAATTATGAGTAAATATAGTTCTGAACGCGTTCTGAGTGTGCATCACTGGAATGACAGCCTGTTTAGTTTTAAAACGACGCGTGGCCCAGGTTTGCGTTTTGAAAATGGGCAATTTGTGATGATTGGCCTTGAGATAGATGGCCGCCCATTAACCCGTGCTTACAGCATTGCCAGCCCAAACTATGAAGAACATTTGGAGTTTTTTAGTATTAAGGTACCTAATGGGCCTTTAACATCACGGCTACAACATTTAAAAGTGGGTGATGAACTATTAGTCAGCCGCAAGCCTACAGGTACGTTGGTCATTAGTGATTTAAAGCCAGCTAAAAATCTGTACCTATTATCAACCGGCACAGGCCTAGCGCCTTTTATGAGCGTGATTCAAGATATTGAAGCTTATGACCGTTTTGAAAAAATCATACTGATTCATGGTGTGCGCTATTTGAGCGAACTCGCTTACACAGACTTTATCGAGAAAGAGTTACCAAGTAACGAGTTTTTTGGCGATATCGTCCGCGAAAAGTTGATTTATTACCCAACCGTCACGCGCGAACCCTTCCGCAACCAAGGCCGCCTGACCGATTTAATCAACTCAGGTAAGTTGTTTGATGATATTGGCTTACCGCCACTAAACCCTGCCAATGACCGCGCCATGATTTGTGGTAGCCCAAATATGTTGGAGGACACGGCAGCCTTATTGGATAGCAGAGGCTTTATCGTATCGCCAAGAATCGGCGTACCTGGTGACTATGTGATTGAACGCGCTTTTGTAGAAAAATAAGCGCTAAATATTAAGCGACAGCTTACTGCCGACTTTCTAATTCTTCCCAACGCAGCATGTGAGACTCAATTTCAGTACCAATCGCTACTAAACGCGCTTGCATAAGCCTCACTCTCTCAGGCTTGTCGCGGTAGATATTCGCATCTGCCATGTCGAGATTAATCGCATTTTGTTCGGCTTCTAATTTTTCGATAAGCGCTGGCATCGCTTCTAACTCTTTTTGTTCTTTGAAGCTGAGTTTGCTCACGCTGGCCTTATTCACAATTTCTTTGTTTG
Organism: Methylophilaceae bacterium; assembly: GCA_011391175.1. Classification (GTDB taxonomy): domain Bacteria; phylum Pseudomonadota; class Gammaproteobacteria; order Burkholderiales; family Methylophilaceae; genus Methylotenera_A. The sequence continues at coordinate 7,036 of JAABQZ010000025.1, forward strand.
CTGGTTTGGCATTATTAGCTTTGCTCTGCGCAGATTTTTCAGTCTCACGCTGTTGCGTAAATCGTTGCCAATCATCGTAACCGCCACCAAATTCGGTAAGCACCCCGTTGCCTTCAAATGCAATCACCTGCGTGACGGTATTCTCTAAAAATGCGCGGTCATGGCTCACCAAAAATAAAGTCCCAGTAAAATCTTGTAGCAAACTTTCGAGTAATTCTAGGGTGTCAATATCCAAATCATTGGTTGGCTCATCTAGCACCAGCACATTGGCCGGGCGGGCAAATAGGCGTGCCAATAACAAGCGGTTACGCTCGCCGCCAGACAGTGATTTCACTGGCGAGCGCGAACGTTGTGGAGGAAACAAAAAATCTTCCAGATAGCTAATGACATGCTTGCGCTCGTTGCCAATCTCTACAAAATCGGAGCCCGGGCTAATGGTATCAGCCAGTGTCGCCTCTTCGTTTAATTGCTCACGCATTTGGTCAAAATAAGCCACGTTGATTTTTGTACCACGATTTATTGTTCCGCTATCAGCCTCAATATCACCCAAGATGAGTTTCAACAGCGTGGTTTTGCCAATGCCGTTGGCACCCAACAAGCCAATTTTATCGCCGCGCAAAATGCGGGTGCTAAAGTTGTTAATCAGTTTTTTGTCGCCATAGCTTTTTGATACATTCTCTAACTCGGCCACCAGTTTGCCACTGCGCTCGCCAGCATCTAGATTGAGTTTCACATTACCTTGACGTTCGCGTCTGGCGGCACGTTCTAAGCGCAGCGATTCTAGTCGTCGTACGCGGCCTTCATTGCGGGTGCGCCGCGCTTTAATGCCCTGACGAATCCACACTTCTTCTTGCGCCAGCACTTTATCAAATTTGGCAGCATGGGTTTCTTCCACCGCCACCAACTCTTCTTTTTTAATTTGGTAATCGGCAAAGTTACCCACAAAGTCAGTCAAGATGCCGCGGTCTAGTTCAGTAATACGCGTCGCGAGTTTGTTTAAAAAACGCCTGTCATGGGTAATAAATAGCACGCTGCCATTAAAGCCTAGCAACAAGTCTTCTAGCCACTCAATCGCTTCCAAGTCTAAATGGTTGGTTGGCTCGTCCAGCAACAATACTTCTGGCTCTGCCACCAGCGCACGGCCTAAAGCCACGCGTTTGCGCCAGCCGCCGGAAAGGGTAGACACTAGCGCATCTGCATCTAGCTTCAAGCGCGTTAACACAGTTTCCACGCGTGATTGCGCTGCCCAGCCATTTTGCATATCTAAGTCGTGTTGCAAGTGCTGCATCTTTTCCATCAATGCTTCAATATCAGCATCTGGCATGCCCATATCGTGCGTCACTTGGTGATAATCGATAATGATTTGCTGCAACGCGCCTAAGCCTTCGGCTACTGCTTCAAATACCGTATGCGTCGTATCTAGCTCTGGCTCTTGCGGCACATACACTACCCGCGCATTCGGTGCACGCCATACGTTGCCATCATCTAATTTAATGGTGCCAGCAATGGCTTTAAGCAAACTCGATTTGCCCGCACCATTGCGGCCAATCAAGCCGACACGCTCACCTGCGTCTAATTGAAATGCGGCGTGGTCGAGCAGGGCGTGGTGACCAAAAGCAAGGCTGGCATTATCTAGGGTGATGAAAGGCATGGGTGAATAGTTGCAAAAATAAAGAGCGCGTATTATAAGTCAGTCATGCCAAAAACACGTTTAAATAAGCATTAATTCACACTGTTAATTTTGATGCCTTGCAGTCCGCATGGATATTGGCTTTGAGGGCGATTATTTTTTCTCGGCTTGATTTAAGCTATCGCTTCATTAGGCTTTATTTAACATGGCACGAATATTCGCCATACGCTCTTTGCCAAAATCTTTGCTGACTTCAGGGTCGTTAAACGGGTTGCCAAAATGCCGCACGTCAGCAGTTGGCAGCTCTGCAATGAAGCGGCTGGGCTCACACATTTGCATCTCGCCTGCGCGTTTACGTTTTTTGCACCAAGAGATGTTGAGGCTTTTTTGCGCACGGGTGATGCCTACATACATCAGGCGCCGCTCTTCTTCGATTCTGCTTGGGTCTGCTACGCCAGCATCGATGCTTTCACGATGCGGCAAAATGCCTTCTTCCACACCAATTAAAAATACATGACCAAACTCCAGCCCTTTAGCCGCGTGCAGGGTAGACAGTTTTACTGCATCTGGCTCGCCATCTTCACGGCCTTCCAGCATGCTCATCAGCGACACCATTTGCGTGAGTTCCAGCAGATTTTTGCCATCATTTTCATTGCCAAACTCAGTAGATGATTCACCTTTTTTAGTCAGCCAGCCAATAAATTCAAGCACATTCGCCCATTTGCTTTCGGCGGCGCGCGGCTCTTCGCTATCGTACAAAAATGCTTCGTACTGAATGCTGTTGAGCAAGTCATTCAGCACTTCACCAGCAGGGTCGCGCACGGCACGCACTTGAATTTTTTGAATATATTGGCAAAAGGTCAGCAAGTCATCCAGCTGTTTTTGGCCAATTTCTGCTTGAAAGTTTTGCTCAAACGCGGCTGCAAACAACGACATTTTATGCGCGCTGGCATATTCACCCAGTCTTTCTAACGTAGTGTTGCCAATGCCTTTTTTGGGCGTAGTAGCGGCGCGGATAAACGCAGGGTCGTCATCCTCATTTGCAACCAATCGCAAATAACTGACCAAATCTTTAATTTCGGCTTTATCAAAAAACGACTGGCCACCAGAGATGGTGTAGGGGATTTTGTGGTTGCGTAATTGTTGCTCGAACACGCGCGCTTGGTGGTTGCCGCGATACAAAATGGCGTAATCTAAAAACTTTGTGCGATGCTCAAATTTATGCGCTTGCAGTTTCATTAGCACGCTTTCGGCTTCGGCTTCTTCGCTTTGCTGGGCAGAAACCTGAATCATGTCGCCTGTGCCTAGCTCGCTCCACAGTTTTTTCTCAAAAAGTTTGGGGTTGTTACTGATGACTTGGTTGGCGGCCCTGAGAATTCTTACCGTAGAGCGATAGTTTTGCTCCAGTTTAATGACTTTTAATTTAGAGAAGTCATCTGTCAGTTGGCGCAGATTTTCCACATCGGCGCCACGCCAGCCATAAATCGCTTGGTCGTCATCGCCTACCGCGGTAAATTGGCCGCGCACACCTGTCAGCATTTTGACCAGTTTATATTGGCAAGCGTTGGTGTCTTGGTATTCATCAATCAGCAAATATTGCAGTTTGCGCTGCCATTTACTCAGCGCTTCTTCATGCTGGGTAAACAGCTCAACGGGTAGCTTAATCAGGTCATCAAAATCTACTGCTTGGTAGGCTTTAAGCGTTTGTTGGTAAAGTTGGTACACCTTTGCAGCGGCGTGCGTTAAATCTTCCTCAGCAGTTGCCTTGGCTTGATCTGGATTGATGAAAGCGTTTTTCCAATGTGAAATCTGGTATTGCGTTTTGCGTAATAATTGCTTGTCTGTGGTGGCTAAAATATCCGCCAAAATTTTGAAACTGTCACTAGCATCTAAAATAGAAAACTGTGGTTTGTAGCCCAGTAATGCCGCCTCTTGTCGTAGCATTTGCAAGCCAAGCGAGTGAAAAGTGGTGATGGTCAGGCCTTTAATTGGCTTACCTTGCATTAGCTTCCCCACACGCTCCTGCATCTCGCGCGCGGCTTTATTGGTAAAGGTAATGGCTGCAATCTCTTTGGGGCTGTAACCAGCCTCATCAATTAGATAGCTAATCTTTTGTGTAATCACCCGCGTTTTACCACTGCCAGCGCCTGCTAGCACTAATAATGGGCCGTCGAGATATTTTACTGCTTCGCGTTGTGGTGAATTTAAGCTACTTAACATGCTTTAAACATTTGTATTATTTTTTACTAACTTTTTACTGGAGATTACCACAATATTTTTGTGGTAATAGGGGCGCTAAACTGTTTATAGTATGATTGTATCTGCTTAACACACATAAACGGCTAACTAAGCCAACTTATAAGTGAAAAATAAAATTAGCGGCAATTACCATGCTTAAATTTGATTTAAAAACGATTGTTTTCATGTCCATGTTGCTTACCTTCATGCTCTCTATGCTGTTGGCGATTACACGCAAACATCACAAAGAGGTGCATGGCCCAGGCTATTGGGCTGTGGGTAACTTAGTCATTGGCTTGGGCATGGTGTTGGTGCTCATACAGCTGGATACAACAAAGCTACTATTTCTACCTAGCATGGCCTTAATTGGCGCGGGTTTAGGCTTGTATATTAACGGCATACAAGCGTTCAATGATCAACTGCCTAATCATCGTATCCCCATCATCATTTTTGTGTTGCTTACAGTTGTAGATACTTACTTTGTGCTAGTCAATGACAATATCCGCATGGCAGTTATCTTTGCGGCAATTATTTTTGCTGCCATTTATTTATACTGCGCGCGGCTAACGTTTACCCGAGAAGAAGGCATTCTAGGTAACTTTTTTTGGATTACTTCTAGCTTGTATTTGCTAATGGCCGCACTGATGTTGGGGCGTGCCGTATATGCCTCGCAAGTAGGCGCCGAAGTGTTTGACTCATTCGCCGCTTGGCCAGTGAATGCCTATACCTTTATGCTGGGTGCAGTTTCACAGTTTTTTATCTCCAGTTTGTTTGTACTGATGCTGAGTTATAAGCTTAATCGCAACTTAGAATCAATTGCCACCATAGACAGTTTGACTGGTGTGCTGAATAGACGTGGTTTAGAAGACGCCTCAGTTAAGATGCAAGATATTTGTAAGCGTATCAACCTGAGCATGGCGGTGGTGTTAATTGATATTGATTACTTTAAAAAAGTAAACGACACTTACGGCCACTTAGTGGGGGATGATGTGTTGCGGCATATCGCTAAAACCATCAGTGGTATTTTGCGTTCTAGCGATGTGTTAGGCCGCTACGGTGGCGAAGAGTTTTGTGCGTTTTTACCCAACACCACCGAAGGCGATGCGCTGGGTTTGGCAGAGCGCATACGTGCCGGCATTGAAGCCAGCCCCATTAAATTGGGGTTGAATGTAAATCTAAAAACTACAGTGAGTATTGGTGTAGCAGATTCAGTACGTGCAGGTTACGATTTTAAAGGTTTGTTGGCCACTGCTGATAGCGCCATGTATGGTGCAAAAAATGGTGGCCGTAACCGCGTGATGAGCTACACACAAATCACGCGCGATACTAAACAAAGCTAATCGACAAAGCTAAGCGTTTCTATATATGTACCCTAGACCCTAGCTCAATCACACTGTTGCTGGGGATATTAAAATAACTCACTACGCTGCCTGCGTTACGTGACATCACAGCAAACAAGTTATCACGCCATTTTGCCATTTTTCCGCCAGGCCCAGAAACCACCGTTTCTCGACTGACAAAGTATGATGTGCTAAACGGGTCTATCGTTATATTATCAATCTTGCAACCTTCTAGTGCTTTAGGCACATTCGGCGTTTCCATAAAGCCGTATTCACATTTTATTTTCCAAAAGCCTGAGCCGATTTCTTTGATGTGTAAGCGCTGTTCATTGGCGACAGTAGGCACATCTAAAAACGCCACAGTCAATATCAAATTGTATTGATGTAGCACTTGGTTGTGCTTGATGTTGTGCATCAGCGCCTGTGGTACGGTATCTTGGTTGGCACATAAAAAGATGGCGGTGCGTTCAATCCTTGCTTTTCCATCGCGCGCTATCATGCGCACAAAGTCCTCTAGTTTTGGGTCATTTTCATGAATATTTTGCAATAGAATTTCGCGGCCTTGTTTCCATGTCCACATGATGATAACCAAGCCAATCCCTAAGGCCACTGGGAACCAGCCGCCTTTGAAAAACTTGACTGAACATGAAGCCAGCAGCATTAAATCTAATAAAAAAAATGCACTGGTAGCACCTATAGCCAGCCATAGTGGGTATTTCCAACTGTGGCGTAATACGAAAAAAGTCAGAATGGTGGTAATGAGCATAGTGCCAGTGACTGCGATGCCGTAAGCGGCGGCAATCGCTGAAGAGTTTTGAAAAGCGATTGTAGTGATGACAACTGCCACCAACAGTAGCCAATTAATCGCAGGAATATAAATTTGGCCTGATTCACTGGCAGAGGTATGCAGAATTTGCATTCTTGGTAAAAAGCCTAGCTGTATGGCTTGGCGGGTAATAGAATAGGCGCCAGAAATCACCGCTTGTGACGCAATAATGGTGGCAAGAGTTGCCAATATAACGGCTGGAATGAGTAATTCTTGTGGAAATGATAAGTAGAATGGATTGCTAACGGCGGCAGGTGTTGATAGCAGCAAAGCACCTTGACCTAAATAATTAAGTGCTAAGCCAGGTAATACTAAGCCTGTCCAAGCAATACGAATGGCAGGTTTGCCGAAGTGTCCCATGTCTGCGTACAGCGCCTCTGCCCCTGTAATTGCAAGCACCACTGCACCTACTGCTAAGAAAACACCTGCGCCACGGTCAGCTAAAAAGTTAAATGCATACAAAGGGTTAAGCGCTTGTAGTATTTCAGGATTATGTAGAATGTGCGTAATACCTACCGCACCTAAGGTCACAAACCATACGACAATAATCGGACCAAAAAATTTACCTACAGTGGCTGTGCCAAACTTCTGAAACATAAAAAGCGCAATTAAAATAGCGATTGAAATCGGCATGATAAATGACGAAAGCCCAGGTGTAATAAGCTCCAGACCCTCAACGGCCGAAAGTACGGAAATGGCAGGGGTTAATATGCTGTCCCCATAAAAAAGCGCGGCACCAAACACACCTAAGCCTAGTAATATTTTTTTACGCATAGGCGCCGCAGAGGCAGTAGAAATGGCTAAGGCGAGTAAAGCCATGACACCACCTTCACCGCGATTATCTGCGCGCAATACCAAAATGACATATTTAAGCGTTACTACCAACATTAATGCCCAAAATATAGCGGAGATTGCGCCAATAATGTTGACCTGGGTGAGTGCGATTCCAGTTGCCGCGCTGAATATTTCTTTAACGGTATAAAGTGGGCTGGTGCCAATATCGCCATAGACTACGCCAATTGCGCCTAGCGTGAGTGCGGCAATGCCTTTTGATTCTATGTTGGCTGATTGTGTGTTTGCCTGCATATTAATAATGACCTTGTTTTATTTAATATAAAGTCATTTAATCAGTTGGGGTGTATCAACCGCATAAACATGGGGGTTGATACTTTAATGCGGGGTGTTTAGGTGGCGGCGAGTCTATAGCCGATGCCTACTTCGGTCAGGATGTAGCGTGGTGCGGCGGGGGTTTTCTCGACGCGGGCACGTAATCTGCCCATGTGGATGCGTAAATAGTGGGTGTCATCTACATATTCCGCGCCCCAAACTTCGCTTAGTAATTGGCGATGTGTGAATACTTTACCAGGCTTTTTAGCCAGAATAAACAATAGCTTGAACTCAATTGGAGTGAGATGTAACGGTAGGTTATTTATTAAAACACTGCAGTTAACGGTATCTATCGTTAGGTCATCTAACTTAAAAATATCATCGCGTAGTGCCATCATGGCGGTGCGTCTGAGGGATGCTTTGATGCGCGCCAGCAGTTCATTTACACCAAAAGGTTTTGCCAAATAGTCATCTGCGCCGAGATCAAAGCAAGCTACTTTTTCTTGTTCAGATTGACGTGCAGATAACACCAAAATTGGAATATCCGAGCTGGTGCGTATATGTGCAATAAAATCACGGCCATCGCCATCTGGTAAGTTTAAATCTAAAATAATGAGTGCTGGTTTGTGTTCATTAAAAATCTGCTTGCCACTTGCGATAGTTGAAGCGCACAAGGTGTGATAGCCACTTGTTTTTAGGCTAGATTGCAGAAACTGACTAATCTGCAAGTCGTCTTCAATCACTAAAATTGAAATAGTTAAATTAGAGGTTTTATCAGGCATTTGTATTGCCTACATCAATGCTACCCACATCCGGTATATGAAAACTCAGCGTTGCGCATGCGCCGCCTCCCTCGCGGTTGTTAATAGTGAATATTGCATCGTGTGCTTTTGCAATGGCCTGTACGATGGATAAACCCAAACCAAAGCCTTTTGTATTGCTGCCAGAAAATTTTTTAATTTGTGAGGCGTTAAACGTCTCACTGAAGCCAGTGCCACGATCATTTACACTGATATTGATGCGCCCATCTGTTTTGGACACATCAATTAAAATAGGCCCTTGGTTAAGGTTTGTTAAGTTTGAGTCTGCTGCTTTTGATTGTGCTTGTTTTGCATTATCAATCAGGTTTACCAGCGCTTGTGTCAGTAAGTTTGCATTCGCTTTAATCAATAGCTCTGGCTCACTGATGGTGACTTGTAAATCAACCAATTCACCTCGGCTTTGATATTCACTTTGGCTTTGATAAAGTGCCGTCACTACCCCAATAATTTCTTCGGGCGATTGCCAGTCCATTGGGATTTGTTCCACAGAAGTGGATTCTAGGCGAATCAGAGACAATATATTCTCAGTTGTAGATGCCAAGTACCGCGCTTGCGATGCAATCAGCGCGCTTAACTGGGTTGCCTGTTCAGGTGCTACATCTGGTTGTTGTAGCGTCGTTGCAGCTCCCAAAATCGAGGTGAGTGGCGTGCGCATGTCATGTGAAATAGACGCCAGCAGTGCACTTTGTATCGCTTCTGATTGAGCTACCAACTCAGCATGCTTAACTTTTTCACTGTTGCTAAGTCGCTGATATGCTTGCGAAATTTGATCAACGCATGATTTGATCGTAGTGTAAGTCTCAATACCACTTGATTGAATGTTCTCATTATCAATATTTCCAATGACTAGAATGGGGTCTTTACTCGGCAAGCGGTTAAAAGGTATTAGCCAATAAGTAGATTTAGACCAGTAATTGGTATACGGGCTAATTGGTTTGCCATTGTCTGATACCCATTTTAATAGGCCATGATTCGGCATGTCTGTTAGCTCAGATGCTGTAGTCGAGTTAGAGGTGGCCAAATTATATGGCTTGCCGCTATGATCTAATTGTACGATGCAGACAGTTTTATCAAATTCAACTTGTAATAAGCTACATGAGTCTTGAAGTAGTTGATTAATCTCAGTCGCTAAGGCTAAATTTTCTGCTAAGTTCCTAGCAAATTTTGCACGTTTTGTAGCAATAGCGGATTGAAGTGTTTGAAACTTTAATTCTTTAACTAAAGATGCAATTACCATGGAAACGATTAGAAAGCATACTAAACTCACCCACGATTCTAGATGGGCAATCTCAAAGGTATAACGAGGTTCAATAAAGAAATAGTTAATGGCTAAAAATGCCAAGAATGCGGTGCCAGAGGCAACAATAAACGCACAGAAGTAAGCAGCAGTAACCACCAAAAGCAAATACAGCAAAGTGACACCCGTAATGGCGAGCGAGCTAAAAAAAGAGTAGCTGATGGCTGTTGTGATGACCAGTAAAATTAGTATGCCTATTAATTGCATACTAGATTGCAGTAAACTCAGTTTTTGCATGCTGATGCGCCTAATTTATCTAATAAACCAGATACTACAGTTTGAGTATATCAATCGCATAAATAAGAAGCTAGGCTATAAGATTAGGCATGCTAGTGATGCAGGTTGTATTTTTAATATAAAAAGATAACAAAATGCATGACACTAGGCATAAAATATCTATTCACGTATTAGCAAGGTACATGCGTGCGTGAGTACGGAGTATATTCGATGCGCTGCTTAGGCATCAAACCGGCAGTGATGATGGGATTTTAAAATGCCAGTCGACATTTTGGTAGAAAAAGAAATTGCAACGCGCAATAGCATCAACTGGAAATATGTTGTGCTTGCAGTCCCCACTGCGTATGCATTTTTTCTGATGATTAAGGCTGTGTCTGTACCAGTAGAGCCAATCATCATTATGAATGAGCCCGCTATCGTGCACCTAGCCACTGCGCCAAAAGATTCAGAGAATACTGAGACGCAGAGCCCGCCATCGGATAATACGAGCAATCAGCTATTGCTGCCGAATGAGAGCCTAGAAACATTGCCGTCACTAGCCACAATGCCAGCAGAAGGGCTTTCTAAAGATCCCGTAACTACTGATGAAGCAAAAAGTGATGCAACAAAAAGCGCGGTTAACACAGATATTCCAGCTGTAGACAAGCTCCCGCAAGTGTTAACTGATGATGAACTGGCCAAGAAAAAAGCAAAACAAAAAGCCAAGAAAAAATCTGAAGAATCGATACAACAAAGCGCTACAGAGACAAAGCCACAAGTTGAATCTCAGTCACAGCAAAGCATAATAGTTCAGCAGAAGGAGCCTGCACTAGTAGCGGCAGAAGCCAAAAAAGATACTGCGAAAGAGCTTGCTAAAGAGCCTGTAAAATCCCCAGTGCAAGAAAAATCTCCCTGGTCTATATTTGCAGATAGCATTGTACAAGGTGGGGAAACGCCATGCACACCAGCGCAGATTGCGATGAATCAGTGTAGTTAATACAAATAGCAAAAAAAGCAGCTTATTTAGCTGCTTTTTTTAAATATTAAAACCGAGAGTATTGCTTGTAGTGGCATATAACTTGCTTTAGTTGCTTTAAGCTTGAAATAAATAAATTATCTAATAAAAATAAAATTGATAATATTTCCTCTAAAGTGAATAGGCAGTGGCCTTGGCCGCTATATTTTCTTTTTAGTATTCAACAATAATATTGTTAGTACTAATATCTAGTGTCATTAAATTGGCAGGATGGGTAGGGATTCAACTATGCATGACAGAACTAATAAAACGTCAATTTGCAGTATCGTGTTTTTAGATATCATCGATTACTCAAAAAAATCTGACGCTGACCAAATTGAGGTTAAGAATCAGTTTAATGACTTAGTCAATCGCTCGCTAAAAGGTGTTGCACAAAACGACCGTATTATTTTAGATACTGGGGATGGTGTCGCAATTGCATATATGGGATCGCCAGAAGATGCCATGTTTGTGGCGCTTACTATTCGTGATGGCATACTGAAAATTAACCTGTATAGCCCAACACCTATGTATGTTCGATTTGGCATTAATTTAGGGCCAGTGCGCATTGTGACTGATATCAATGGCCAGCCCAATATTATTGGCGACGGGATTAATGTGGCACAGCGCATCATGAGTTTTGCACAACCCAATCAAATTCTAGTGTCACGATCCTATTACGAAGTGACCTCGCGCTTAACTTTAGAATTTTCTGAAATGTTTGATTACTCAGGAGTGAAGCACGATAAGCATGTGCGTGAGCATGAGGTTTATTCAGTGCGCCCACACAAAGATACAGCTGAAAATGCTAGCCAGCCAATAGCTGCAAAAGATGATAGGCGTTTAACGCATCGTTTAGTAACAACTAAAAAAGTTAATTTAAAATATGCCGCACTAGCGCTACCTGCGTTAATTGCGTTTGTTATGTTGATTAAAGCGACCTCAGATACTTCTGCACCCGCAATCACTCTAGCCCAACCTCCAATGGCTGTTATTCCATCAGCGGTGGCAGCCAATGACGGTAAGGCAAACGATGCGGCTTTGCTCCTAAATGAAGCAGTTGTAGGAAAAGAATTTGAAATAAAATCAGTGCCAGAAAATTTAGAAAGCCAAGAAGATTTAACCAATGCAGAGTTGGCAAAAGCTGAACTTGCCCAAAAAGAAGCTAATAAAAAAGCTAAGCAAATAGAAATGAGTAAAATGCCGCCTGAGTTTGTGCAAACCCAAGTGGCAAATCAATCTATTTTGCCAAATAAACCTAAGGCAGTGAGTGTAAAACCTACCACCAGTGTTTCCAAAACTGCAGAATTGGCCGTAGAAAAAGTAATTACCAAGAAAAAATCAGGCTGGAGCAGCTTTAAAGAAAGCGTAAAACAAGGTAGTGATAACAAGTGCACGCAAGCACAAATCTCTATGAATCAGTGTAGTTAATACAGATGACAAAAAAAGCAGCTTATTTAGCTGCTTTTTTACTTAATTATTAATGTTAAAACACTAACCTTTCATTTTGTATCGCTAGATTCCTCATGGATACTGGCTTCTGGCGCATCTAAACTTTCTCGACTACTTTCCAAGGTCGATTTATCAAAACTCTGCATCATCGCTTGGCGACTTTGTGGAGACTCTAAACTGACACGGCCAATCGCGCCACTACGGTAATCAGTTAAAAAAGCCACTGCGGTTTTTTCGGTATCCCATAATCCATCATGTCGCTTGTAGCTGCGACGTTTGGCAATGGCTTCGAGCAAATCCACGCCGTCAATCGCATTCACGTCAATCTTCATAGCATCCAACTTATAGCGGGCATTCAGTAAAGCAGGGTAAGTTTTAAGCAAATTATCTGCTAAAAATAGCGCCACATCTTCATCAATCACTGCGTTGCGTCCAATGGCATGGCTAGCAGCCAGCATATAGCCATCGCTTTCATATGCGATTTTTGGCCACATCATGCCAGGCGTATCGGTAATGCTCATGGTTTCACTTAAATCAAAGCGCTGCTGGCTTTTAGTCACCGCAGGCTCATCGCCCACTTTGGCCACGCGGCGATTTAGCAGCGCATTCATCAGTGTGGATTTTCCAACGTTGGGGATGCCCATAATCAGCATGCGCAATGGCTTTAAGTGTGTGCCGCGGTGCGGTGCTAGTGTAAGGCACAGCTTGGGTATTTTGCTGGCATCGCCCGGTTTTTTGCAAGACAGCGCCACCGCTTTGGTGTTGGGTTGTTTGTTGAAGTAATTCAGCCAGTCTTGGGTGATATTTGGGTCGGCCAAGTCAGCTTTATTGAGGATTTTTAAATTGGGGCGCTGCCGAAACAGACGCATCTCGTTAATCACAGGGTTGTGAGATGCTTCTGGCACGCGCGCGTCTAGCACCTCAATCACAATGTCGACAAACTCCATGGTTTCTTCCGCTTTTTTGCGGGCTTGGGTCATGTGACCCGGGTACCATTGAATTGCCAAAATAAACCCTTATTGTTAAATTTGGTAATTTTAGCTTATGATTATCTTTATCACATTATAATATTTATTTACTTTTATATGCCTTATAATAAATTCATCATAAATATTTAATATTTACATTAAGTATCAATATAGTAATAAATATGTCGCAATTGAAGCATATAGTTATTACTTAAAAAGATTAAGCCTTAAGAGGAAAATTTGTTAACTAAAAATAAACTACGTGTTGCATATTTTACTGGTGGCCCCGCTAATTTAATTTCTGCCCATCAATCATGGAAAAGTGGAGTGCATGAGCCTACCGAGGTTTCAAAGACTTTTTCCAGTCAAATTCAACAAGCTTGTGCCGACTTGGATTGTCTTACTCTCATGATATCTGTAAAAGGCCCTACTGAAAAACTACAGGACGGCCTATTTTTTATAGAGCATAGGCCAAAAAAAGCTGTATCAGGTATGAAATTTCATTTGGAAGAGTTTATATATGCAGTTGATTTGTTAAAAACCACGCTAAAGTTTAAAGCGGACATTGCGTTTATTGATTCTGGTACTACATATTTCTTTATTGCTAGTCTATTTTCGTTGTTTGGTATCAAAGTGGTTCCCATACTGCATAATACACTTTGGCCAACTGGGTTTTATCCTACCAAAAGAATTCATAGATGGATTTTGCAACTAGATAAGTATTTATTTTGGCGTAAAACACCCACGGCCCTGATTTCAGTCTCACCAGAATGTGAGCGTCAAGTAAGGCATTTGGTGCCACATTTTCCATATCCAACTTATCAAGTCAGGGCACAATTTTTAGCAGAGTATTTTTCAAAAATAGCCCCAATCAACTTTCCAGAGAACAAAGCTTTTCAGGTGATGTTTATTGGAAGAGTGGAATTGATGAAAGGCGTTTTTGATATTTTAAAAATGGCAGAATATGTGAATAAGCAGATACCTAACAGGGTGAAATGGAAAATTTGTGGTGGTGGATTAGACTTGGAAGCACTAAGGCAACAGCATGAAGCAATGGATTTGCACGATTCTGTTGAGTTGGTGGGATGGGTTGGTTTGGAGGGCTTGAAAGAAATTTACAACACATCGCATTGTTGCATAGTGCCGACAAGAAGCATTTTTAAAGAAGCATTAGCAATGACTGCAGTTGAGGCTATTTTAGCAGGTCGCCCCTTAATTTCCAATCCTGTTGTCCCTGCTACAGAGCTATTAGCCCCTGCTTGCTTGCTGGGGAAAACGGATGACTATCTTAGTCATGCGCAACAAGTAGTTGAGTTGGCAAGTAATAAAGCCTTGTATGAGAAGTTAAAATCTGCTTGTACTTCGCTTGGCAAGGAGTTTTTAGACCCGAACAAAAGTCTAGAGCAAGCGGTTAAAATAATATTAGAAGGAGAAGTAAAAAAACAATAATTCTTAATAAAATTAAGCTTTTGTGACTGTTAAGTTGCGAAGGGGTTATTTTAGCATTGATACGCTAAATGCTTGGACTGCTTGTCCAGTTTTAATCAATTATGGCTGCTGATTTCTTTTATGTCTGCGTTCTCGCATTTCTTGACGCTCTTCTGGGCTCATATTTTTCATGCGCTCACGAAATTTTTCTTTTTTCTCAGGATCCATATTT
>JAABQZ010000026.1 GCA_011391175.1 Methylophilaceae bacterium
CACTCCTGTTGCTAGCTCTAGGGAAGCCGATAGCTTCGACTTCGCCCCGGGTATTTTAGGCGTACAGGACAGACCACCTTCACCACTGCCGCGTATGGTATTGCGCGGTGTGCTGATTCTACTCTTTGTCCTATTGCTATGGGCAATGTTTGGTCGCCTAGATATTGTCTCGGTGGCCGAAGGCAAGCTAGTGCCCGTAAGCTATCTTAAAATAGTGCAGCCCGCAGATTCAGGCATTGTGCGTGAAATCGCCATTAAAGAAGGTCAGCATGTCATCAAAGACCAACTGCTCATTCGTATGGACGCTAACCTCTCACAAGCAGACAGTAAGTCTATTCAAAACGAACTTCAGCATAAATCTTTAGAACTGCGTCGCATTGAAGCTGAGCTTACTGGTAAACCTTTTATACGACAAAATACCGATGCCGTTGAAATGTTTAACCGCGTCTATGCAGAGTATCAATCCAATCGACGTGCCCTAGATGATGACATTGCCTCTGAGCGTGCCAATATGCAAAAAGCCTATAGTGATTTGGCGGCCACTAAAGAAATACAACATAAGCTGGAACAAACCCTCCCTAGCTACCAAGCGCAAGAAGCCGCTTATGACAAACTGGTGAAAGACGGCTTCGCAGGCAAACTGATGGGACAAGAGAAGCAACGTGCACGTATTGAGAACGAGCAAGACCTCCGCGCACAGGAATATAACGCTAAAAGTCTACAAGCCAGTATCGCTCAATCACAAAAGCGCCTCAATCAGATTCAATCTGATAATCATCAAAAGCTAGAAGCAGACCGTGTTGCCATCTATGCAGAACATCAACGCCTAGAACAAGAATGGGCCAAGCAATCCCACAAGAATAGCTTGTTAGAACTCAAAGCGCCGCAAGCGGGTATCGTCAAAGACCTCGCTACACATACCCCAGGTACAGTCGTCTCCCCTGGCACCGTGCTGATGACGCTTGTTCCCAATAACGAAGCCCTGCAAGCTGAAGTCTGGCTCAAAAATGAAGATGCAGGCTTTGTGCATGAAGGCCAATCCGTTAAAGTGAAGCTGATGGCCTATCCGTTTCAAAAGTACGGCATGGTGGATGGCAAGGTATTGCAAGTGAGTGCTGATGCTACTGACAAATCAATTTCAAACAATAATCAAGATAGCCAGAGTGATAATCAAAATACCTCTGGCTCCCGCATGCAATTAGCCTACCGAACATTGATTAAACTAGATAAGCAGAATCTCGAAATTGAACAAGATAAACTTCACCTGACTCCAGGCATGCAAGTGGCTGCAGAAATTAAGCTGGCAGATCAAACCGTGATGCAATACTTACTCTCCCCAGTCACTAAAGCCTTTCATGAGGCGGGGAGAGAACGCTAATTTTATTTTCTGATGAAGCTGATCGAAGAGCGCCAAGCTCGTTTATTAGAAGCATTTGCCAAGACTTTAAAAGCTAAACTCTTAGCCAAAGACTCGGCGCTCCTAAAATGCTACTTAAATCTACTGGTGGATGGAATTGTAGTGACTGATAAGACTGCGACTGTTAGAGGCAGTTATGGTGATTTAGCGCATGCAGTATCAATAGATAAAATAAAAGTAGGTCACCTGAAACAGGTGCCCACTTTTATTACTAATTGGTGCGCCCGAAGAGATTCGAACTCCTGACCCCTTGGTTCGTAGCCAAGTACTCTATCCAGCTGAGCTACGGGCGCATGCGTGCATTATACGCGATACTACATATTTCTAAAAGCCAAAACTTGACTGGGGTTATAGATAAATCATCTTTCAACCCAGTGCTGCAAGGCAATTCACTAAACTTAATATACGAATAGATATACAATGGTTTTAGCGAGATAGTGTAAAGCCACAGTAATTGTGCGGTCGCATTATAACAAACTATTGCAATATCGTTTAAGCGGATACAAATAAAATAAAAACATTTCTGAATTTGGGCGATACGAAACATTAAATTTATGATTGAACAAACAAAGCCACATTTACTGCAAGAAAACATGCTGCGGCAGCTTATACCACAGCGTAAAAATGATGCGCATAAAGGCTTGTTTGGCAGTGTGGCGATTATAGGTGGCGACACTGGCATGGTGGGAGCTGTATTGCTGGCTTCGCGCGCAGCTTTATGTTGTGGCGCAGGGCGTGTATATGCGGCGACGTTGTGTAGTAACGCACCAAGTGTGGATATTAATCAGCCAGAAATCATGCTGCGCTCGCCGCTGGCCATTAGTCAACTGCCTCAGCTTGATTGCCTCGTGATTGGCCCTGGACTTGGTCAATCCGCTGCTGCGGTTGAGCTTTTAGAGTTTTGGCTGGCGCAAAATGTAGCGATGCTTTTAGATGCAGATGCACTCAATTTAATTTCTAGTCACCTACATTTAGCTGCCATAGTGATTAGCCGCAATGCAGAAACGGTGATTACGCCACATGCGGGTGAAGCCGCTAGATTACTTAATACAAATAGTGAGCATGTTCAACAAAACCGTACTGAAAGTGCGTTAGAACTTGCTAGATTTCTGCAAGTAACTTGTGTGTTAAAAGGTGCAGGAACCATTTGTGCGCAGCATGATGGCAGTTGCTTTATGAATACGACAGGCAATGTTGGGCTTGCCAGTGGCGGCACAGGGGACGTTTTAAGCGGCATTATTGGCAGCCTAATGGCACAAGGTTTAACGGCTCTAGATGCCGTGAAGCTTGGGGTATACCTGCATGGCGCAGCGGCAGATTCACTTGTTAAAAAAAGCGTAGGGCCAATAGGAATGACCGCTTCTGAAGTTGCCTTAGAAGCGCGTAATGTGCTGAATGCGCTAAACGCAGTAACTAATCATTAGTATTAAGCTGTAATTTAGATAAAAACACTGCCCTGCAAGCCAATATCCATGCGGCTCCCAGGGCAGTGTTTTTATAGATTTTTATAGTACATTTTGCTTAAAAACTTAGTCTAAACTCACCGTTTCAAGATAATCTGGCACAACCGTTTTCCAGCGTAATTCCTCTTCAATATGAAGTCGCATTGCATCCGCAGCAACAGGCTCGCCATGCGTGATGAATGTTGTTTTAGGCGGTTTTTCAAAGCCCTTCAGCCAATCTATAATTTCCAAGAAATCTGCATGTGCAGACAAGTTGGATACAAATTCAACATCAGCTTTCACAGGCACGTATTGGCCATGAATTTTAATACTTTCCGCACCGTCTAGCATGGCAGAGCCGCGCGTGCCTGCTGCCTGAAATCCAACAAATAAAATTGTATTATTTGGGTTAGGGGCAAACGCTTTTAAGTGATGCACAACCCGCCCGCCAGAAGCCATGCCGCTTGCAGACAGGATAATCATCGGACCTTTGCGTTCGTTGAGTTGCTTAGATTCTTCAATGCTATTCACCATGTGTGCTGTATGACATAGCGCATGGCTCTGTTCTGGCGACAAACGATGCTCGTTTCGATAGTGATTAAATATGGCTGTTGCATCGACTGCCATTGGGCTATTCAGATACACAGGCGTGTTATCAGCAATGGCGCCAGACGCTTTAAGCAAATGAATATAATAAAGCAGCTCCTGCGCGCGCCCTACCGCAAACACAGGGATAAGGATAATGCCCCTTCGATTGACGGTTCGGTTGATAATTTCGGCTAGTTTTATTTTTGGGTCGCTATGGTCATGCAAGCGATTGCCATAAGTAGACTCAACTACCAGATAGTCGGCTTGTTTAATGCGTACGGGAGGTTTCATTAAAATATCATTGGGCCGTCCAATATCACCTGAAAAAAGAATAGAAGTCTTACTATTGTGAATGCGCACAAATGCAGAGCCAAGAATATGCCCGCTAGGATAAAGTGTGGCTGTCAGACCATCCCCTAAATCCACAGCTTGTTCATAAGCCACTGGGGTTAGCAGCGCGAGTGCATTTTGCGCATCTTCTTGCGTATATAGCGGCAAGGCAGGGCGGTGTTTGGAAAAACCGCGCTTATTGGCGTATTTTGCTTCCTCTTCTTGTAAATGCGCAGAGTCTAATAACAGTACCTCGCATAAATCACGTGTGGCTTCAGTGCAGTACACTTTGCCAGAAAAGCCATTTTTAACAAAAAGTGGCAGGTAGCCAGAGTGATCAATATGCGCATGCGTGAGCACCACCGCATCCACCTCTTTGGGATTGATGGGTAATGCAGCCCAATTTCTAAGCCGTAACTGCTTAAGGCCTTGGAACAACCCACAGTCAATCAATATACGCTTTCCAGCGCCCGTTTTTGTTTTGCTATTGAGTAGATATTTAGAGCCTGTAACAGTGCCTGTTGCACCAAGAAATGTGATGATCATTTTGGTTCTTCTTTGCTGGCTTCTTGATTTAGGGTAACGCGGTATTCCTCAAGCTTCGCTTCATAATTTTCCGCCGCGCCAAAATCTAAAAAATGGGCATAGCGTGCGTGCGTGCCTACAATCTTGCGTGCATGTTTGATTGGACAAAAGTACTGTTCGGTACGTGCCACTATTTCACTAATGTATGCAATCATGCCACTGCCATAGGCGCAATAAGTACAGTGAAACTTCTCGATAAAATTAAGATAATTGAGGTGTTGCCGATCAAAAACAATATATTCGGCTCGCCTTACTTTTTTAATGCCGTAAATTGGAAAACAAGTGAGCTGGTAAAAAGTGATGAATAAATCAGTCAACAATAATGGAAAAATCATAGAGTAAATAATCGGGCCAGTAATCAGGTTTTGCGGCCTATCTGTTACCAGCCAGCGAAAAAAATTCCTCTTAAGCTTAAGGTGAGCTTGTTTAATAGACTGCTCAAACTCAACACGCTTACCTTTGATTTGAAAAAATACACTGGATTGCTGCTCATTTAGTGCAGAACGCAGCTCGTCTTCTAATGTGGTAATCTGATTTAACAATTGCCGAATACGTTCGTCCATCAAGACTCCAATATTATGGTCATAATCCAACTTATTAAAAGTTGCTCAGGTGTGAAAAGCAATATGCCGATTTAGCTAGGGATGTGGCAACTAGTGAGGCACAAATATCTTAGCACAAAGTGCCTCACTAGCTTTATTCATTCCAGCGCACTACGTGCTTGCACTCATTTTATCATTGCCAATATTTGTATATATTGCTGTTAACAATGCTAAAACTAATTTAGTAGTGATGTGTTGTGAGATAAGGTGAGGTGTTGATTATCTATGGAGTACGTGATGCGCCTAGTAAAAAAGTTGATTTTTACAGTATGGTTATTCTTTGGCACGAATGCCTTGGCGTTGGCTGAAGCGATGCCAAACGAAGCGCGGGGAGGGCTGCTCTATTCAACACATTGCAGCGCTTGCCACAACTCTACAATTCATTGGCGCGACCAGAAGCTAGCGACCGATTGGAAAAGTCTCAAAGCCCAAGTGAAACTTTGGCAGGGTTATACCAAGCTGCGCTGGAGTGAGCAAGATATTATTGATGTGACTTCATATTTGAATATGCATTATTATAATTTTGTTGGCGCCGAACAAAAGGCTTTAACGCAGATTAAAAGTTCTAATTAGCTAGATTTTAAGTATTCAATTTAAAGCAATATATCTAGCAACCTCATGTTTGAAAACTTTAACCATCAAAAATTAGGAACGAGGAACTCTCTATGACAAATATAACCAAGAATCAAATTGATGAATTGAAAAAAATGATGGAATTGGAACTAGCCCAATTAGTCAATGAAACGCAAGAAGAGATGGACCCTGAATCGAAGCCGAGTTATATAGATGTTGGCGGGGATGGTGACTCGGGTGATGAGGCAGTTGCTGACACTATTGTGGATACTGACAATGCAGTTATTGGGTTGCACTTACAAAAAGCCATTGATTTGAATGCAGCTCTAGATCGCATCCAGTCAGGTGTATATGGCGTATGCATCGATTGCGGCGACAGTGTTAGTTTTGAGCGAATATCTGCTTACCCAACGGCAAAACGCTGTATCAGTTGTCAACATTTGCGAGAGAAGATGTTTGCCAGTGAGCCTAAATCTAACTTATAGCGGTTATACGCTAACGCCGTTTTGTGGCTTCATTTTTCTGCTCACGCGTCACCAATTTAGTCAATGCAGCTAATTCCTTGCTTAGCAATAACAATAAATCGTCTAATGTAATAATGCCCACCAGTTCACCATCGTCATCCACAACAGGCAGACGTCTTATGCCCTTGTCTGCCATTAGCTGCATAGCCTCAAACAGGCCCGCACTTTCCCTCACAACTATTAGCTTGGTAATGATGATGTCACCTACAGTGATCACTTTACAGTCAAGCTCAGTGGCTACCAGTTCTACCACAATGTCACGGTCAGTAACAATGCCGATGGGTATCGTTTTATTATTACGATTTTGAATCACCACCACATCACCCACATGATACTGACGCATGAGCATGGCAGCATGTAACACGGTCGCGTCGCGTTGTGCCGTGATGACTTCGCGATTACAAATTGTGCCAATGGTCATGGTTAATCTCCTTTTGAATGGAACTTTTTAGATGTATGAAGGTCGCGGCGTGTCAGTGGTAGCTTTGACCTACCATCATGTTTGGATTCAGCCAAAATCTGGTAAATACCAGTTGTCCCTCGCTCAAACTGTATGGCGCTACCCGTCATGTATAGGCGCCAAATGCGATAGGTACGATCCCCCACTAAATGAATGACTTCTTCTTTCTTTGCATCAAGGCGGTTTACCCACTGCCGCAATGTCAATGCGTAATGAGGGCGTAAGCCTTCAACATCAAAAATCTCAAAATTTGCATCTTCCATTCGCTGCTGAATATTACTTACAGTATCTAATTCACCATCAGGGAAAATATGCCGATTGATGAATTTTGTTGCAACGCTTTGGTTCCATCCAGGCTTGGTCGAAGTAATGCCATGATTAAGAAAAAGACCGCCAGGCTTTAGCACTTGATTTACTGTTGAAAAGTAGCTGGGCAGATTCTTTAGGCCAACATGCTCAAACATACCGATGCTAGAAACTTTGTCATAAGTGGCCTTAAGAGGCAGGTCGCGGTAGTTGCGCATTTCAACAGAGACTTGATTTTGCAGTCCCTGTCTTTTTACTTCCGCACTTGCATATTCAAATTGATTTTGGCTTAGCGTTATGCCGTATGCTCGTACACCATAGTACTTGGCCGCCCAGCAAACTAATGCTCCCCAGCCACATCCGATATCCAGCAGAAGTTCGCCAGGTTGCAAACGTAATTTGCGGCAAATGTGATCAAGCTTATTGCACTGTGCAGTATCTAAATGCTGTTCAGGCGTTTCAAAATAGGCGCAAGAATACACCATGCGTTCATCTAGCCAAAGTCGGTAAAACTCATTAGAAACGTCATAGTGAAAGGCAATTGACTCAACGCTATTTTGATGAGTCGTGCTACTAAGCTTTCTAGTAATAGATTGATTCCTAGTGTGCTGCCGCTGCATTGACTTACTTTTTAATGCCAGCGCACGCAAGCCTAGCAAAAGCTTTTCTTGAAAAGGCAACTTCAAGCTTTCTAGGTAGTAGCGCAGCTTCATCGCCGTATTAAAATCACCAGCCACTTCTACTTCACCATCAAAATAGGCCTCGGCTAGGCGAATAGGGTCTCGAAAAAACACCAATTGACGCAGTACATTTGGCGAATGAATGTTAAGCGTGAATGCTGAAACACCTTTACCAATCTGCAACACGCTGTTATCCCACAGTTTGACCGTAAAGGCACCTAGATATTTTTTAAACAAACGCTTTAGGATATGGTGTGCAAGTTTGATACTTTTTTCATGAGGATTGTGCCTGCCTTGATTCAATACCTGTGCTGACATGATTGACCTCCGCATACAAGTTTTTGGCTAAACGTGCAATTTCAGCTTCCTCATCGGCACGTATTATCAATATCGGCTTAGAAGAAGGGTTATTTAATATGACTAAATTGGCTTGGTTTGCATCTGTGTTTAGAGCAAAGTCAAGAAATCCAAGTTGTTCACAAATCAGCGCGCGCACTTGTTTGGAGTGTTCGCCGATGCCGCCTGTAAAGACAAGTGCGTCAATGCCGCCAGCTTTAGCGGCATAACTACCAATTGCCGCGAGCACTTGGCGTGCAAAATAAGCCACTGCAAAACTGGCGCTTTTACTATTACTTGCTGTTAATGCAGACATATCGCTACTTTCACCGTCTGACAGCGCTAATAGGCCGGACTGTTCATAAATCAAATTGCTTAATTCGGCATCATCAAACCGTTTTGCAAGTTCTAACATCACGCCTGGGTCAACGTCTCCACAGCGTGTTCCCATGGTGATGCCACCAGCAGCACTGTAGCCCATGCTGGTATCTACAGAGCGTAAGTTTTCTAACAAGCACAAGCTTGCACCATGACCAAGATGCGCGACAACAATCCGTCCTTTTGCAGTTGCACCAAGAATTTTTGGTAATTGCTGAGCAACATACGCGTAATTGATGCCATGAAAACCATAGCGGCGTATTTTGAGTGATTGAGGAATCGCTAGGCGGTAAGCTATCTCTGGTATGGTGGAGTGAAAGGCGGTATCAAAACAAGCAATCTGCGGGCAATTGAATTGCTCGGCGCACAAATCTACACCTAGTAAGTTGGTAGGCATGTGCAGGGGGGCGAGATAAATGATGCTCTGCAAGCGTGCGCGCTCATTGGCGTCAATCAAACGTGCGGCATCTGCTAGTTCCCCGCCATGTACAAAGCGATGCGCAATTAGGGTTGGCTGCTTATTTCCTAAATCGGCTAACAACGCAACAAACGCTTCGGCATGGCTGTGAACATAATCGCTACCGCTATAGGTATAGCGAAAGTTCTTCCGCTCGCCATTGGTCATGAATAGGCTAGCCTTGAGGCTAGACGACCCGCTGTTAATAGCTAGTATATTCATCAGGCCATACCCAATCGTCTTCTTCTGGCAAATCCACGCCGTATTCGTATGCATACTGGCAGCATTCCAATTGTCTGTTACGTAACTTTTCTTGTACATGCGCACCAATGGTTTGCAGACTCG
This sequence comes from Methylophilaceae bacterium, assembly GCA_011391175.1. Classification (GTDB taxonomy): domain Bacteria; phylum Pseudomonadota; class Gammaproteobacteria; order Burkholderiales; family Methylophilaceae; genus Methylotenera_A. Next base: position 9,024 of record JAABQZ010000026.1, read on the forward strand.
GTATGCGGTTAATAGCATCAATAGCTAAACTAAAGCGGTCAATTTCATTTTGGATGGCCAGTTCGAGCGGCGTGTTAATGCTGCCTTTTTCTTTATATCCGCGTACGTGCAAATTGTTGTGATTCGTACGTCGATAGGTGAGGCGGTGAATCAAGTACGGGTAACCATGAAAGTTAAAAATAATGGGTTTGTCGGTGGTAAATAAACTATCAAAATCACGGTCAGATAGGCCATGCGGATGCTCACTTTGTGGGCTAAGTTTATATAAATCTACTACATTGACGAAACGTATCCTGAGCTGTGGGAAGTGCTCGCGTAGCAATACGATGGCGGCAAGGGCTTCTTTGGTTGGAATATCGCCTGCACTAGCCATAACTAAATCTGGCTCTTGCCCCGCGTCGTTACTTGCCCACTGCCAAATACCTACACCCTTGGCGCAATGTTTAATTGCGGCATCCATGCTTAGATACTGTAAGTGTTTCTGCTTATCGCAGACGATGACATTAATATAATCGGTACTGTTTAGGCAGTGATTTGCTACTGTCAGCAGACAGTTCACATCGGGAGGCAAATAAATACGCGTGACTTCTGGGCTTTTGTTGACGACGATATCGAGGAAGCCAGGATCTTGGTGTGTAAATCCATTATGATCTTGCCGCCAAACGGTGGAGGTAATCAGTAAATTAAGCGATGACACCGGCGCACGCCAAGGCACTGCTTTAGACATCGCAAGCCATTTGGCATGTTGATTAAACATAGAATCAATTACATGCACAAATGACTCATAAGTGGAAAAAAATCCATGGCGACCAGTAAGTAAGTAGCCTTCTAGCCACCCTTCAATCGTGTGTTCAGAAAGCATTTCCATTACGCGACCATCGGGCGATAGTTCGCCACCATCTGCATCTTCTGGCAAATAATCCGCCATCCAAGTTTTTTTGCTTGTTTCATAGACATTGTCGAGTTTGTTTGAGCTGTTTTCATCAGGCCCAAATACGCGAAAATTGTGCATATTGTGTTGCATGATGTCGCGCAGAAACTTACCTAGTGGCCGTGTGTTTTCAGCCACCAGCTTGCCGGGGTTATCTAAAGCTAACGCATAATCGTTAAAATCTGGCATGCGCAGGGCTTTGCGTAACAGGCCGCCGTTGGCATTTGGGTTAGCACTCATGCGTCGGTTTCCTTGTGGTGCAAGCGCCTTTAAATCTGCGCGCAGCCGTCCTTGGCTATCAAACAGCTCCTCTGGCTGATAGCTGCGTAACCATTCTTCCAGTTGTTTTAGATGTGCAGGATTTTCTTTCACTTTAGCTAGTGGCACTTGGTGAGCGCGCCAAAATCCTTCCACTTTGTGGCCATCTACTTCTTTCGGGCCTGTCCAGCCTTTAGGTGAACGGAGCACAATCATTGGCCAGCGTGGGCGAATGGCCTTGCCGCTAGTCCTCGCTGTTTTTTGAATATGTTGAATCTCATTGATACATTGCTCCAGCGTAGCCGCCATAGCGCTGTGCATCGCCAATGGGTCGCTACCTTCAACAAAATAGGGAGTCCAACCATAGCCAATAAACAGGTTTTCCAGTTCCTCATGTGAAATACGAGACAAAATTGTCGGGTTATTGATTTTGTAACCATTGAGATGCAAGATGGGCAGCACCGCACCATCACGAATAGGGTTTAGAAATTTGTTTGAATGCCAAGAGGTTGCCAAAGGCCCAGTTTCAGACTCGCCATCGCCTACCATCACCGTCACTAATAAATCAGGGTTGTCATAAGCAGCGCCGAAAGCATGTGAAATGCTATAACCCAACTCACCACCTTCATGTATCGAACCTGGCATTTCAGGGGTGCAGTGGCTACCAATGCCGCCAGGGAAAGAAAACTCTTTAAAAAACTGACGTAAACCCTCTTCATCTTCCCCTTTGTTTGGGTACACCTCACTATAAGTACCTTCCAAATAAATGGGCGCGAGTACACCGGGTGCACCGTGGCCGGGGCCTGCGAGGAAAATGGTATTGAGGTCGTACTTGTTAATCAGCCGATTCATATGCACATAGGTAAAACTCAAGCCTGGGCTTGAGCCCCAATGCCCCAAAAGCCGTTGTTTGATATGTTCTGATTTGAGTGGCTGTTTTAACAAGGGGTTATCACGCAAATAAATCATACTGGCCGCTAAATAATTGCAAGCACGCCAATAGGCATCTATGGATTGCAATTCTTGAGGCGAAAGTTGTGTTTTTTTTAGTGGAGCGTTCATGTAAAGTTTTTGCCTTTATGGTTTTTCTTGCTTAAGATTTCTTTTTCGCTCTAGGCTTGGTTCTGACTAATAAAACGGGAACAGGGCTTGTTCTAGCTATCGTTTCAGCGTCGCTACCCATCACTAAACGTTCAATACCCCGCAAGCCATGCGTACCCATAACAATCAAATCCGCATGACATTTATTAACGTGATTTAGAATACATTTGTATATTTGACCTCTGGTTGAAGCAACCAATTTAGCGCTAGCTGAAACTCCAGCCAATTTAGCGGTTTCTGTTGCTTGCGTTAGAATTTCCTTGCCATGTTCACGCAATCTATCAGTAATGTCGATATAGTTTAAATCCCCTGTTACATCCACAACTGGAAAATAACTATCCACCACATGCAGAAAATGTAAATGAGCTTTCTGGTCTTTTGCAAGCGCAATGGCATGCGTCATCCCGCTATCAGAAGTTGAACTACCGTCGACTGGGCAGAGGATTTGTTTATACATCAATGACACCTTTCGAAAAACCAACACATAATCGATATGTACTCTTTGGTTTTAACCGCTATGAACAGCTTGAAAATTCGCTAAAATTAAGGGATTCTTACGTAGCACATGGGTAATTTCATCGTCTGGATAACCCACCACAATAGGCGCTACCGCAGAAAAATTTTCTGGAATATTCAACTTGATTTTTGTTTCTGGCGTGTTTAGCGCAGGCAAAGCGCTGCCAATGACACATGTGCCTAACCCCATGGCACACGCCGCCAACATGAGGTTTTCTGCAGCAAGCCAGCAATCAGCAGCATAGGATGGTGCAGCCGTTTTGCCACAAAGCAGGATGAGCGTACTTGCATCATAAAAAACATTAAAACTGGGTGATGTGAACACATCAAATGAGTGGCCAGCACGCTCCATGCCCCTTTCTTGCACCTCCGCAACAAACAATGGTTTTGCTTGATCGGATAAGCTGCGTAATAACTGTGGGTCTTGAATAATGACGAATGCCCAAGGCTCTTGATGTATGGCGGTTGGCGCGCGCACTGCTGCTTCTAATAAAATGTTAATGGTCGTTCTGTCAACCTTACGTGCTTTGTAGCGACGAACGGAGCGTCTGGCAAGTATGGTTTCAAAAACGGTCATTTCTACTTTAGGTAATGGCATGGACTATTTACCTCATTCGCATATTATTCTTACCTGATTGGCAGAGTAGCAAGAATTTTTTAACTAGGTAATCCGCGCTAGCACGTATATTTAAAATGGCGCTAGCACTATTTGGACTGTTAGCGGATACCAACAGTGGTATCAAGACAAACATGGCTATGTTAACAGCGTAAAAATATCTGGGATTACGCTTCTATTTTGAGAGGCTTTGCAATTTAATACGCAGTTGTTGACGAGTTTTATTAATCACGATTCAGTGGTAGCGGTCAGGTAATCCGGGCTTGCACGTATATAAAGTCTTAGAAGGGAAGGTCTATAATCGCAGTGTGAGCTAGACGAATTTTAAGGAGTTAAATTGAAATACGGCACACATGGTATTTTTGTACTTTTGTTCATTGGTATTTTATTGGTTGGTTGCTCTCAACAACAAGATCCGACTAAACCTGCGCCGATAGAAACACGTCATGCCTATTAAAGAACAGATTTTATTCGCTTTCATGCACAATGCGCGCCAGATCAAGCAAGTTAACAGCACCAGTTTTTTGCATAATTTTAGACTTGTGAATTTCCACCGTACGGTGGCTAATGCCTAATTGACGGGCAATATGCTTGTTGGGATGACCCTGTACGGCTAGCAACATCACATCACGCTCGCGGTCAGTAAGATGAGCAAGGTGTAACAGGGCTTCTTGGTGATTGGCGTCTTCTGACAATAATCTTTCGGACTTTTGAATCGCAGCTTTAATTGAAGTAATCAACTTTTCACGGGTGACAGGCTTGGTGAGAAAATCTACTGCGCCCGCCTTCATCGCTTGAACGCTCATAGGAATATCGCCATGGCCAGTCAGAAAAATAACGGGCAACAGAATATTGCGCGCCAACAGCAATTGATGTAACTCCATGCCGTCCATGCCAGACATGCGTATATCTACTATCGCGCAGCCACGAGATTCTGGCTGGTATGAGTTAAGAAAGGTTTCCGCACTATCGAAGGTGGACACGCTAATATTTTCCTGTTCAATCATTAGCGATAAGGAATCTCTGACAGCTAAATCATCATCTATTATAAAAACAGTGGGTTTAGGCATGTTCATGCTGCGAAAGGCAAAGTAAAGTGAAACTGCGCACCAGCCTTACTGTTTGGGTCTAGCCAAAGTTGTCCTCCGTTCGCTTCAATCAGTGCGCGGCTAATGGCAAGCCCCATGCCAATACCGGTAGGCTTGGTGGTGAAGAAAGGCTCAAATATCCGCTTTACTAATTCTTGGCTTATCCCAGGCCCGCAATCTTGTATTGTCACGTGCCCCATGCTCATATCCTTATGTGTTTTTACTGTGACAGTTATCGTGGAATTGGCTACCCTTTCTGCACGCATTGCTTCCACAGCATTTCTTAACAAATTAACCAGTACTTTTTGTACCTGAATTCGATTGGCTTGAACCGCAGGTATGTTCGGTTCTAGTTTTAGTATAGGCTGGAATGCAGTATAGCCATCACCTTTGGTAATGTTCAAAGCTTCTTGCACCGTGTGATTTAAATCAAACCGCTCGGTAACTAACTCTCCTTCTTGTAGAAAAGCAATGAGCTCATGCAAGCTGGTACCTGCGCGTTGCGCTTGCACAACGCAGCCTTCTAAAGCACGCTTTAATAATTCTGGATTATTGTTTTTATTGTTCAATGCATGTAACGCCACTTCGCTATAGGCAGAAATGGCAGTCAGTGGCTGATTGAGGTCATGCGCGATAGCAGAGGCCGTGTGTGAAGCGATTTGCTGTTTGTAAAATAACTCCGTCTCAGCGCGTTGCTCCTGTAAGTTTTTTTCTATTATTTTGTGTTCGGTAATATCTCGCGCGACACCAACAAATCTGACTGCTTCCCCGTTTCTGAAATGCATTTTTCCTACCGAAGACACCCAGCGCTCAATACCATCATTGGGGTTAGTAATACGATACTCCATGTTGTATTTACCATGACCAGACGGGTCTAAGCAACGATCAAATTCAATTTGCCTAGCCGCCCGGTCTTCTGGATTAATTGCACCGATAAACTCCTCATAACTAATTGGTTTATCAGGCTTTCCTCCCCAGAGTTCTAGCATTTTTTCATCACAATGAAATACGAGTTTTTTTGGATCCAAATCAAAAACGCCTAGGCTTGCAGCCTGCTTGGCTAGCTGTAACCTTTCCTCGCTGACACGTAAAGCCTGCTCTGCCTCGCGCCGCTTATCTGCGGCATAAAAAGTGATTAAGGTATAAAGCTGATTATGCACTTGAACTGGGCTAAGTCCAATATCTACTGCCAGTTCTTTGCCGCTACTACTAAGTGCGAAAAGGTCTCCACCATTGCCCATAGAACGCTTCTCTGGAGTTTTGAAAAAGGCATCACGATATTGTTGATGGTGGTCACGGAATCTATCTGGCATGAGCGATTCGACAGCAAGGCCAAAGATGGATGCTTCGCTATATTCTAGTAGCTGTAGCGCGGCAACATTGGCTTCGACTACTTGGCCAGTGTCGTCTACCAGCAACATAGCATCTGCCGCCGCATCGAATAGCGCTTTAAAGCTTAAGGCGTTTAGTGGGCTGATCAAATTATTTCTATCTAATAAATTAGGCTAGCAGTTTATCAGTCTAGATAAAAAGAGCTTATCTGTCCATTAGTCTACTCATATAAGAGCTTGTCATGTAAGGGTTTGCCCTTACGTGTTTGCACGAATGTATTCATCTCAGACAATCTAGTAAATTACTTACATTGAGGGTGCTTTGTAGTGTTACTTAAGTTAGATGCTTAAGTAACTAGAGTGATTAGAGTAACTTAGGTGTCTTGTGCAGTTTGTTGCAGTAAGTTTGGCAAGGAGATGCAAGACTTTGGGTGAAGTGGAAATTTTAACTGAAACTCAAGCTAAAAATGGTTGGAGAGAAAATGAAATGAGCACTCAGCTTGATGAAAATAAAGCTAAACATAATTTCCTTATTGCTAATTCTGTATTGAGCCATAGCAACGCTAAGGCAGACGTTAATATAAAACCGCAAGCGGTTTTAACGTTACTTCAAAACGGCATGATTTTAGCCTGCAATAAAGCATGTGGAGAGTTGCTGGGTGTCGAGCCAGAAAAGCTGGTCTGGCAGCCTATGTCAAGATTAGTGCCACAATTGGCGGATATTTCTTTGATATCGGACAAGAAGATTAATCCATATTTAAAGTTTTTGTCTGTCGCTGGACATCGGTTTGATGTTGTCAGTACCAATGGCAGACACATTATCTGCGAACTATTTTTTTCTGTGGTGGATGAATTTGGAAAATGCTGCCTACAAATCACCATGAAACCTTACAGACAGAGACAATCTGCAACACTGCGTCATTTGAGAACATATTAGGTCATTTGAGAGCATATTCGTTAGGAGAACAACATGGATACAGCAAGAAAAGGCAACATACCAGTAAAAGGTAATGAGACAGAAGTAGCAAAAGGCTCTTGGCCAGCGCTTCAACACCCTATAGCAGAGATGGAGCGGGTTTTTGATCGTTTCTTTGGTCAAAACTGGCCCCTAGATAACCTGTTTCAGGTTGAAGGTTTGCGTACACCCAGTCTAGATGTGGTGGATAGAGAAGCTGAAATATTGGTGCGCGCCGAAATGCCGGGAATTGATAAGAAGGATATTAACGTGTCGCTCACTGATAATGTGCTTACTATTAGGGGCCAAACCAGCAAAGAAGAAAAAGTGGAAAAAGGCGATTACTACAGAAACGAAATATCGAGCGCTTCATTTGCACGCTCCATCACAGTGCCAGTAAATGTGGATGTTGGCAAAACCGTTGCAAATTTAAAAGACGGTATCCTTGAGATTAAGCTACCTAAATCTGAGTCTTCTAAACGCCGCAATATTGCTGTGTCATGAAGATGATTAGGCTGAATCTTTTTTAGATGGCACTTCGAAGTTGGTAAATGAATTTTAACAGGAGAAATATGATGGAAAAACTAATTGATGAAGCAAGTAAAGAGCAATTGGTTAACGATTTTAAAGTTGTAGTGGCTGACGCAGAGGCTTTGCTGAAAGCAACGGCCGGACATGGCAGTGAAAAAGTTGCCGAGGTTCGTGCTAAAGCAGAAAAATCGCTTACTGCAGCTAGAGCTAGAATGGCTGAGGCTCAATCGATAGTGTTGGCTAAAAGCAAAGAGGCCGTGAAGGTGACTGATACTTATGTGCATGAGCACCCTTGGAAGTCGATTGGAACTGCAGCCGCAGTTGGCGTGGTAATTGGCATGCTTATCGGACGCCGCTAGCCAATAAACCATTGTTGATATTTTGAGATAACAATGGCTATTGAAAATAAGGGTTTGCTTGAGTCTCTGAGTGTGTTTGCGACCACTTTAGTGAGTATTGCACACACACGGCTTGAGTTGCTATCTACAGACTTAGAAGAGGATAGGGCGCATTTAATTTTGCTGGTGGTGCAGTACTTGATTGCCGCATTTTTCCTTATGGTCGGCTTGGTGATTGCCATCATCTTGATTGTTTTTGTGTTGTGGGAGAACCACCGCATGTTCGCACTCTCTTTAGTGGCAGGGTTTTTTTTGGTCATGGGTCTTGGTATAGCTTGTTATGCCATTTACAAAACCAAAACGAAACCTAGGTTGTTCTCTGCAAGTCTGTCAGAGCTAGTTAAAGATCAGCAAGCGCTAGATTCAAGATAAAGTGTATTTTGATGAGATTGGACCATGAACAGAAAACTACTCATACTGGCGCAGCGGCGTGAGCGTTTGGTGCTAGAAGCAGCCCAGCAGCGGGTGCAATTGGCGCAAGCCATAGAAGCTTGGCGCAGCCCCTTGGCCTTGGCTGACCAGGGGCTTACTGCAATAAGTTTTATCAAGAATCATCCTTTTTATGTGGCTGCAATCAGTACAATTTTTGTCAGGTTATTTAGAAAAAGTTTTATCGGAAAATGGTTTTCGCGCGGAAAGATTGCTTTGCAGCTTGTGCGAAAGTTGCAAAGCGTTTTTTTAGCTTGAATCAAATAAGGAGCGAATAATGAAAGTCAATGTGGGTGGCGTAGATCGTATATTGAGAATGATTGTAGGCCTCGTTTTGATAGGTCTGACAATCACTGGAACGATTGGTATCTGGGGTTGGATTGGTCTGATTTTGCTTGCAACAGGCATATTTAGTTTCTGCCCCGCTTACGGACTAATAGGCATTAAAACGTGTAAAAATGATTAAGAAAAGTGGGTATATTTATGCTGACTTAATATGCGTGAAAGAGAGCCAGTGATAAGATTGCCTAAAGCGTATGAAGCGAGTCATGCGCAAGTGACAATTGTTAGAGATGATACAAAAAATTATCCCTGGTAATTGAGCTCACTGCCAATTGGGCATTTTCACTTTTTAGGTAAGTAATTAAAAAAAAGAATTAAAAAATGAAATTTAAAGACTACTACGAAATACTAGGTGTTGCCCGTACGGCGAGTAGTGATGAGATTAAAAAGGCCTATCGAAAACTTGCGCATCAATACCATCCCGACGTTTCGAAGGACCCTGCAGGCGAAGCCAAATTTAAAGAGGTAGGTGAAGCTTACGCTACTTTAAAAGATAAAGAAAAACGTGCGGCTTATGATGCTTTAGGCCGCCATTCAGCTGGTGAAGAATTCAGGCCGCCGCCAAACTGGGCTGGTAGCCAAGCTAACCAAGGGGGGCAAACCTTTTCATTTGATGACATTGATTTGGCGGACTTGTTCGCAAGTTTTTCTAAGGGGCATCGTCACCCTCAGCAGCCGGGTCAACAGCCTTCTATGCCGGGGCAGGATTACGAAATGGCAACGCAAATTTCTCTTGAAGATGCATACCATGGTACCACGGTAGAGTTAAGCTTTAAGGTGCCAGAGTACGATGCTCAAGGTCAATTGAAGCATGTGCCGCATGCTTTTAAAGCACGCATCCCTAAAGGCATGACCAACGGCCAAAAAATGCTTCTGCGCGGTAAGGGTGGTAAAGGCTTTCATGGAGGTAAGGACGGCAATCTATATTTGAATATCAGTTTCATCCCGCACCGACTATTTCGCGCACTAGGTCACGATTTATATATTGATTTACCTCTTGCGGTATCGGAGGCTGCATTAGGCGCTACAGTCAAAGTGCCAACCATAGATGGCGCGGTAAACTTGAAAGTGCCTGCAGGTGCCAAAACTGGGCAAAAATTGCGTATGGCTAATCGCGGCTTACCTAAGCACAATCAAGAACACGGGGATCTTTTTGCGGTGATACAAATTGCAGTGCCGGCAAGCTTAAGTGAAAGAGAGCGAGAATTATTTAAAGCGCTAGCAGATGCTTCAACGTTTAATCCGCGCGCACATTTTGAATAGGAGATTAATCATGAGTTACAAAAGCTTGATGGTGCATTTACATATAGGACATTCTAATGCTGCTGTGCTACATGTCGCGAGGAGTATTGCAGAACACTTTAAGGCAGAAGTGATTGGAATTATGGTGGGTCAACAAACGCAGATGATTTATGGAAGAGGTTATGCTGCACTAGATTTTTTTGATCGTGAAGATGAGCAACTCGAGAAAAGAATAACCGAGGCGGAGAGTTTATTTAGAGATGCATTTAAAGGATTTTCTAGAAAGATTGAATGGCGCTCGACGATTACCAGAGAGCCTATGGCTAATTATATTGCTGCGGAGGCGCGTTGTGCAGATATGATCATTACAGGTATTTCTCCCACTGATTTTTATGAAGGCCCCACAGGTGTGACAGCGGGTGAGATTGTAATGCAATCGGGCCGCCCTGTATTAGCTGTGCCTGTCGTCACAGAAAGATTTATGCTAGATACTATACTAGTTGGTTGGAAAGACTCGCGTGAGGCTAGACGGGCAGTTGCAGATGCATTGCCGATATTGAGGCTGGCTAAACAAGTTAACCTTGTAGAGATAGTAGCAGAGGCAGATTTGGAGAAAGCGGATAAGCGACTTTGTGATGTTGTAAACTGGCTTAGGCGGCATGATATTGCCGCAGATTATTCAGTCACTACTTCTGTAGAAGATGACTCGGCTCAGTTTATCTCTATAGCAAAGCAACAAAAAGCAAATTTAGTGGTTGCAGGCGCTTATGGGCATAGCCGCTTACACGAATGGGCGCTAGGTGGAGTGACTAATGAGTTGCTACAGCGAGCAGAGTTTTGCTGTCTTCTTTCTCACTAACTTAGGATTTTTGTGATGAGCGTTGAATATCCAGATTCAATATTACTAGATGAGCAACATGAAATTTCATTGAATGAACTGGCTGAGTTGTCTGGGCTGTCGTCAGAAGAGTTGTATCAACTTGTTGATAGCGGTGTGCTTTTACCAATTAACCCAGAGGCGGCCATTTGGCATTTTAATAGCCACTACGTTATTTCGATTCGAACTCTCTGCAGATTGAAGCAAGATTTTGAACTGGAATCAAACTCGCTTGCTTTAATGTTGACTTTTTTGGAGCGTATCCGAATACTTGAGCATCAGTTAAATAGGCATTAGCTAGTTTGAATAAAGCGCCAGTAAATCTTAATCCAGAAAATCTTGATTTAGTCGGTTTAACAGACGCACAGGTTTTAACCTTACTGAAAGAAGAGGGTTACAACGATTTACCGTCTGCTAAACCAAGAAATGTATTTTCTATCGCATTTTCGGTTTGCCGCGAGCCTATGTTTATCTTGCTGGTGGCTTGTGGCGCCATTTATTTGCTTCTAGGCAATAAGCAAGAAGCGTTAATGCTGCTTGGTTTTGTGTTTGTCGTGATGGGGATCACGTTTTTTCAGGAACGTAAAACCGAACGAGCGCTGGAGGTTTTGCGCAATCTTTCAAGCCCGCGCGCTTGCGTCATTAGAAACGGTGTTCAGAAGCGCATCCCTGGTAGAGAAGTGGTGCGCGGTGATATCGTGATGTTGGTGGAAGGCGATCGTGTTCCAGCTGATGCCATTCTGTTGCAGAGTGCTAGCATGACGGTTGACGAAGCTTTGCTAACTGGTGAGTCTGTAGCAGTACGCAAGCTGGTGAGTGAAGCTGCACCGTTGGATATGACGGCACCAGGTGGTGATGATTTACCTTGTATTTATTCCGGCACGTTGATAGTGCAAGGTAAGGGAGTTGCACAGGTGTTGTCTATTGGTGCAAATACCGCTATCGGGCGCATTGGTAAAGCTTTGTCATCAATTCAGCCAGAAACAACACATATAAAACTGGAAATTAAGAAAGTGGTTAAGCTC
>JAABQZ010000027.1 GCA_011391175.1 Methylophilaceae bacterium
AAGTTTCAAATGGCGAAACTTGCACCGCTTCTGTACCTACCTCTGTCGCAGACGTTTGCTTAATTTCTTGATTTAAGTTTTTAAATACTTTCTTAGCGGGCTGCGTAGCGGTTGATTCTGCTGTTGCTGATTGTGCCGCGAGGCTGTTGTGATTGGCTACAGGTTGCTCAATATCTGCTGAATCAGCATTAGGTAAGGTAAGCGTTTTGTCAAAAATCAATTTCAGATCATCTAGCTTGGCTTGTAACACCACTATTTTTTCGTTTAATTTAACCAATTGTTCTTTTAAAAAAACATTTTTATTGACTAACTCTTCATACTCCTGCTGCAGTTTTTCTGGCGCTAGTTGTATCACCCGCTTCAAGCCGTAGCTCATTTTTAACGTTTTCTTGTTAGATTTTTTACTGGCTTTGAGGGCATTACTAGAAAGTGATTTAAGCGTTGGAATAACCAACAAGGTGGGCGCATCAAAACGTGCCGTTGCCTTGAGTTGAGATTGCATATCCGCATTTAAGCGCAAAGTTTTAGCGACAAACTGCTGCTGCATGGCGCGATTTTCTGGGTAAAACATGCGCGCAAGGTCATTTACACTTTCACCTGGCAACATCGGCCAAGTCATGCTGCTAGCAGTTTCCTGCTCAGAGACCATGCTAGTATCTAGCAGCAACGCATCATCTGCGCTGACCACAAAGCTACTGCCAAACGTCAGCGCAAGCAACCCGATAAGATAAAAAGCGCGCCTCAAGATAGATTAACTTAACAACTTACGCGCACGTGCAATTGCTAGTTTAACTTGAGTAGGTGCGGTGCCTCCAATGTGGTTGCGGCTGGCGACAGATCCTTCTAGCGTCAGTACTTGATATACATCATCGTTAATCATGATGCTAAATTTTTGCAAATCACTTAAAGGCAAGTCAGCCAAGTCACAACCTAGTTGCACACCGTGCTTCACTGCAAGTGCCACCACTTCATGCGCATCACGAAATGGCATACCTTTTTTCACCAAATAATCGGCTAAATCAGTGGCCGTAGCAAAGCCCTCCAGCGCAGCTTGACGCATATTGGTTTTATTCACCGCAATGCCGCGCAACATGTCAGCATAAATCGCCAGCGTCACCAACACCGTGTCCGCTGTATCAAATAGTGGCTCTTTATCTTCTTGATTATCTTTGTTGTAGGCCAGCGGCTGCCCTTTCATCAAGGTCAGCAAAGCGACCAAGTGTCCGTTCACTCTCCCTGTTTTACCGCGCACCAGTTCTGGCACATCGGGATTTTTCTTTTGCGGCATAATGGATGAGCCGGTACAAAACCTGTCGGCGATATCAATAAATGCAAATCTTGGGCTAGACCATAAAATCAGCTCCTCAGAAAAACGGGATAAATGCGTCATCAAAATAGCACTGGCGGCGCTAAACTCAATGGCAAAATCTCTATCGGAAACAGCATCCAGCGAATTTTCGCATACGCCATCAAAGTCCAGTGTTTTCGCCACCATGTCGCGATCAATTGGGTAGCTGGTGCCTGCCAGCGCGGCAGCGCCCAATGGCAAATAATTGATACGTTTTCTACAATCAACAAACCGTGCAGCATCACGCTTTAGCATCTCAAAATACGCCATTAAATGGTGACCAAAAGTAACCGGTTGCGCGACCTGTAGATGCGTAAAGCCTGGCATGATAGTGTCAGCATGCTGTTCAGCTAAATCTAAAATACTCAGTTGCAGATTTTTAATGCCCACCAATACATCATCAGCGGTGGCACGTAACCACAAACGCACATCGGTTGCTACTTGGTCATTCCTGGAACGCCCAGTATGTAAGCGCTTACCTGCATCACCAATTTTGTCGGTGAGGCGTTTTTCAATATTCAAATGCACGTCTTCTAAATCTAACAGCCATTCGAACGTACCAGCTTGAATCTCAGCCAAAATTTCGGCCAAACCTTTTTCGATGGCGGCAACATCATTTTTGCTAATGATGCCCTGCTGACCCAGCATGTGTGCGTGCGCAAGCGATCCCTGAATGTCGAATTCAGCTAAGCGCTTGTCAAAACTGACTGATGCGGTGTATTTTTTTACCAGCTCTGCTACTGGTTCGCTAAAGCGTCCAGACCAACTTTTTTGTTTATTATCTAATGAATTATTTGACACACTGCTTCACTTTATCGTCGCTTTATTTGTAATGTTTAATTGTAAAAATTACGTTAATAATAATATACTTAACGCAATATTATAACCAAGTATACGCTGTGCGCAAAAATAGTCGGCTACCTAACTTTCAAAATCTTGGCATTCAGCTACGAATTTTGCTGATTGTGAACATATTAGCAACAATGGCCGCAATTTTACTTAGCCAAAATTTAGCTGATTTTTTGCCTTTGCTGGCACAACTATCGGCTTTGGTGCAACCAGTGTTGCTACTCAGCATGTTAGGTTTATATATGTTACAGCCACTGCTGATTAAGCTTAAGTATTGGCAAGGCGTGGCGCTGATTATTTTGTTAGAAATAAGCTTCACTTGGCTGGTCTTTCGCTTCATCAATCAATTATTCGCGTTTAATAACGGTCCTGAAATCTTCCGTGCTTGCTTGCTCACAGCCATCGTGACGGCCATTGTGATGTATTACTTTTACTTGCAAGAACGCGCCTATTCGCCTGCGATTGCTGAGGCACGATTGCAAGCATTGCAAGCGCGCATACGACCCCACTTTTTGTTTAACAGCATCAACGCTGTGCTATCACTGATTCGTAGCCAACCCAAGCGCGCAGAAACTGCGCTGGAAGACATGGCGGATTTATTCCGCGTGCTGATGAGTGAAAACCGAGACTTGGTGCCACTTGCGGAAGAAATAAGCTTATGCCACAAATATTTGGATTTAGAAAAATTGCGGCTACAAGATAGGCTTAAAATCACTTGGCAAATAGATGATATGCCATCGGATGCCATGATACCGCCGCTGATTCTACAACCCTTGTTAGAAAATGCGGTGTATCACGGAATAGAACCTTTGCCAGAAGGTGGTGAGGTGATGGTAAGTATTTATACTAAACTTAAAGAATTAAACATTACCATCAGCAACCCCTACGAACCGCAAAACGACAAACACGTAGGCAATAAAATGGCCATGAAAAACATTAAAGAGCGCCTAAAACTGCATTTTGATTTGGAAAGTTCACTCAAAACCGGAAGTAAAAACAATCGCTATTTTGTGCACATTCGCATGCCTGCGAAAATTAAACTATATAAAACTTAAGCCATGCAACAAGCCCTTAAAATTTTAATTGCTGATGACGAAGCCCCAGCCAGAAGCCGCATGCGCGACTTGCTGGGTGACATTGCACACGTCGAAATTGTGGCAGAAGCCAAGAATGGTAAAGAAGCGATAGATTTAGCCGAAACCTGTAAGCCTGATGTGATGTTGCTTGATATTCGCATGCCAGTGATGGATGGCATTGAAGCCGCGCAACATGCACAAAAATTAGATTACAAACCGTACATTATTTTCACTACCGCGTTTGATGCTTACGCCATTAAAGCGTTTGATTTAAACGCTATTGATTACTTGCTAAAGCCCATTCGACAAGAACGCCTACAAACCGCAATTAATAAAGCACATGCCCTACAGCCCAATCAAATAGAGGCTCTCAAGCCATTACAAAAGGCTCGTTCACATTTGAGCATACATGAGCGTGGCCGCGTGTTGCTGGTGCCGATTGAAACGATTGTTTATTTGCGTGCCGAACTTAAATACATCACGGTGCGTACTGTTGAGCGCGAGTATTTAATTGAGGAATCGTTGACACATTTAGAAGTGGAGTTTGGCGAGCGCTTTATCAGATTGCATCGCAACTGTCTCGTCGCCCCACAGTTTATTACTGGCTACGAAAAACGCCTAAATGACGACAACGAACAGCAATGGGTAGCGTTGCTTAAAAATATCCCCGAAACCATTGCCATTAGTCGCCGCCAGCAACATCTGGTAAAACAAAGCTAATTAGCAAAAATATTTTGAGTTGCTTAAGACTTATTTCTTGTACTTACTTCTTGCTTCTCTCTAAGTCTTCAATCACCTTAGCCGCCCAATCTTTACCGCCCAAGCCAAACGCAATCGCCAGCGCCAAAAAGAACGCGCCAAACACAATTACAAATAGGGAGTAGATGAGCTGCATGCCAATACCCAGCTGCTCTAGCGCCACAAATACCGAGAATATTTGTATGCCATATTCGGTCGACGTACTCACTGCAAGCGCATGTGGAAACTTGATGCTATGTAACCATGCAAATACCAGTCGATTCACAAATCTCGCTAACAGCGTACCAAAAACCACTACTAAAATAGCCACAATAATACGCGGCAAATAACCGGCTAGCTGTTGCAGTAAAGTGGCGACTTGCGTCATTTCTAGCGCATTGGCACCAGTGATAATAAACAGCAAAATCACTAACCAATACATCACTTGGCTAATAATACCGCTCATAGTGAGGTTGTAATTACCGCTGTTCATAAACGCCTCAAGCCCTGATTTTTGTGCAAATTTATCAAATTGGGTAATCGTTAATATGCGCTTCACTGCCGAGCGTACTAACTTAGCTACTA
Source organism: Methylophilaceae bacterium (assembly GCA_011391175.1). GTDB lineage: Bacteria > Pseudomonadota > Gammaproteobacteria > Burkholderiales > Methylophilaceae > Methylotenera_A. The sequence goes on from JAABQZ010000027.1 coordinate 4,597, forward strand.
GCCAACCGACAAATATAATCACAATGACTGCTAATAATTTTGGTACAAAATTCACCATTTGTAACCAAAACTGGTTGAGTGAGTCCATAAAAATATCGATTTGGTATTGCATATACATCTCCTAAATTTTAATCACTATCAACCTTTTAGGCCAATCACTAATTCAATCCTTTAATCTAATTCTAGCCAAGCATGTTTTGCTTAAAACTATACCTTGTACGTGTTCTGGTTTTTAGCCCAACCTAGAATGTAACATTTTTTCAAACAGATTGTAAAACCATGAATAAAGCATGATTGAAAATAACGCTGTGATAAAATTGTCACCATGAAAACGGTCACTAAAAAACTCGAACCTAAACAATTAATCATTGCCTCGCGTGAGAGTGCGCTGGCCATGTGGCAAGCCAAGCATATTCAAGCACGCTTACAAGCCTTATACCCCAGCTGCGATGTACAAATTTTGGGAATGACCACGACTGGCGACCAAATTTTAGACTCGCCACTGTCACGCATTGGCGGCAAAGGTTTATTTGTAAAAGAGCTTGAAATGGCGCTGGCAGATGGCAGCGCTGATTTAGCTGTGCACAGTATGAAAGACGTGCCAATGAACCTGCCAGATGGCTTCATGCTCGTAGCGACTGCAGAAAGAGAAGACGCACGTGATGCGTTTGTATCAAATAATTTTGCAAATTTACAAGCCTTGCCACACGGCAGCATTGTTGGCACTTCTAGCTTACGCCGCCAAAGCCAATTGCAACATCGATTTCCCCATTTAAAAATAGAATCGCTACGCGGTAACGTGCAAACACGTTTGCGTAAATTGGATGAAGGCCAATACGCCGCGATTATCTTGGCTGCTGCGGGTTTAATTCGATTAGGCTTAGGCACGCGCATTCGCGATTTTATTTCGCCCACAGACAGCATCCCGGCCGTAGGGCAAGGTGCATTAGGTATTGAAATTAACTCAAATCGCACCGATTTAATTGATATTCTTGCGCCATTAAATCATATCGATACACAGCTTTGCGTAGAAGCTGAACGTGGCTTTAGTCGTGCTTTAGCGGGCAGTTGCACCGTGCCGCTTGGTGCGTATGCGCTACTTGATGGCGAGAATATTAATATGACTGGTTTTGTAGCCAGCGTGGATGGCCAGCAAATGTTGCGAGAAAATATAACTGGCTTAGCAGCCAATGCAGAAGCGGCTGGTAGAGCGTTAGCGGCAAAGTTGGTGGCACGTGGTGCAGATAAAATTTTGGCTGCATTAGATGGCATTAAATAAGCCGCTGCAAAACCTTGGTATTGCGATTACGCGACCAGTTGACCAAGCCCAAAAACTCGCAGCCTTGATTATCGAAGCTGGCGGTACACCTATTTTATTCCCGCTTATTGAAATTACACCGCTAAATGATTATAAGCAGTTTGATGCGGTTATTAGCCATATTACAGATTACGATTGGGCGATTTTTATTAGCAGCAACGCTGTGCAAAATGGCATGCCGCGATTGGTGAAGCTTGGTATTCCAAGCCATCTACAGTTTGCTGCCATTGGCCCAGTCACCGCCAATGAATTGAAGGCTTTTGGCGTTAAAGAAGTCATGACACCTAAGGAAAGGTTTGATAGTGAGTCTTTACTTGCATTGCCAGAGATGAGCCAAGTTGCGGGCAAAAAAATACTGTTGGTGCGTGGCGTGGGTGGCCGCGATGTATTAGCAGAAACGCTGAGAGCACGTGGTGCGCAAGTGACTTTTGCCGAATGCTATCAGCGCATCAACCCGCAAACCAACTGCGATTTACTGGCGCAACTTTATCATGAAAAAAAATTGCATGGCATCGTTGTTACCAGCAGTGAGGCCATGCGTCACTTGCTAGATTTAGCGGGCGATGCAGACTGGTTAAAAAATATCATTTTGTTTGTAAACCACGCCAGAATTGCTGAATTACCTACGCAGTTAGGCTTGAAAGTAGCTGTGGCGAATGCAGCTGGCGATGAATCTATGCTAACTTTGGTGCTGGGCTCGCAAACGTAAACGCGTCACTAAAAAACTCATCAGGCAATAAACCTTGCTGCACAAAGCTAGTGTGCGCAACCTCACACATGCCTGGTGCTCCGCACACATAAGCTTGATAGCTACTTAAATTTTTATAGTCTGCTAATACAGCCTCGTGCACTAAGCCTACCCTGCCTTGCCAATCGTCGCCTTCTGGTTCTGAAATCACTGGGATATACGTTAAATGCGGAGTGAATTCTGCCCATTTTTCGCATAGTTCGTGCATGTATAAATCTTGTAGCTGACGCGCGCCACGATACAAAATCATGTCGCGCTGAATATTATTAAATAGCATGTGCTCGATAATGCCTTTAACGGGCGCGAAGCCAGTGCCGCCTGCCACAAAAATAATTGGCTTGTTGGAATCTTCGCGCAGAAAGAAATTACCAAAAGGGGCCTCGATGCGCAAAATGGCTTTTTCTACCAGCTCATTGGCCACATATTCGCTAAACACGCCGCCGGGTATTACCCGAATATGCAGCTGCAAAAATTCGCTATCGTGCTGTGCATTAGCGATAGAAAATGCACGTCGTTTGCCATCTTTTAAAATAAATTCAATGTACTGGCCTGCCTTAAATTGTAAGCGCTCACTTGTGGGTAATTGAAGGTGTAGTGCAATCACATCATGCGCAAGTTGCTCTTTTTTGGCGACGCGTGCGGGCAAAATACGTGGCTTAATACCTGCCAAACCACCCACTTCGCGACATTCAATAGTTAAATCTTCTAAAGCCATGGCGCAACACAACAGCGCGTTGCCTGCGGCTAATTCGGCGTCACTCATAGCGCTGCTTTGGTAATCATTGTGCATGACCTTGCCCGAAATAAGTTTAGCCTTACACGATCCGCAGGCGCCGTTGCGGCAACCATAAGGCAGATTAATACCCGCATCAATGGCGGCTTGCAGCACAGTTTGACTGGGGCGCACATCAAAGGTGTGTCCACTATTTTTAATGGTGACTTTGTTCATATTATTTTCTATTTTTTAACTTGTTTATTTTTTATCGTCGTCTATTTTAGTGTATTCACCTTCAATCACATCATCATTAGCTGCTTTTGTGTAAGTTGACTGTTGGTATTGGTTATTAGTCGTATTATTTTCAAAACTTGAGCCCGGACTTGGCTTACTGATTGGGATTAGCAATAGAATCACCGCGATGATATCTGTGATGATGCCAGGAATAATCAGCAACACACCCGCCACCATATTGCGCGCGCTACCCAGCATAGTTTTAATGGGATTGCCGCCAGATGATAAACTTTGCATCATTTTAGCGGAAATGAGTAATTTTTCGCCACGAATCAGTTGTAAGCCTAAGTAGCCAATCACGACTAAGTACAATAGCAGCCACCAGCCGTATTCATTGCCCAGTTGTATCAGCAGAAATATCTCGGCAAATGGAAAAGCGAGTAAAATTAACATGATTAAAAAACGCATAACTTAAAATCTCTTTCTACTAGGAACTCTCTTAACTATATATTCTCTCAATTGGGGCAATAGTCGTTATTGCAACTTATTTTTGCGCTAAGGCGCATGATATAAAAACTTATGAAACCTATTTTAAACCTTATTTTCATTTTATTGACCTGCGTTAGCATGCAAACGTTGCATGCGGCTGAATCTAGTCAAGGTGCCAGTTTATTTACCGAGTCTATAGAAGAGGAAGAGTTTTTATCGCCCGACGTCGCATTTAAGCTAGACATTGTACAAAAGGACGCCAGCAGTTTAAGTGCAAATTTTAAAATTGAACCTGGTTATTATCTTTATCGTGAGCGCATCAAATTTGTATTAGCGCCAGATTCGACTGCGAAAATTGTCAATATCGAGTTGCCAAAAGGCGACATGAAAGATGACCCGAATTTTGGCAAGCAAGAGGTGTATCACCACGATTTTTCCGCAAATATTGTTTTAAGCAATGCAAATGGCAGCGTAAAAATTAAAGCACGCCACCAGGGTTGTAGCGAAAAAGGCCTTTGTTACGCGCCGCAAACCAAAGACTTTGATATCACCTTCAATGAAGCATCGCCAGCAGGCAATATTGGTGAGGCTTCTAGCGATGCTGTTACAGGCTCGGGCCAAAATGAATATGGTTCTGGCGATGATAAAACCACCTCTGCACTTAAAAGTGGCAATTTGTGGCTGGTGATTGCAGGTTTTTTTGTGGCCGGCTTGCTGTTGTCTTTTACACCTTGCGTGTTACCAATGATTCCAATTTTATCTAGCATTATCGTTGGCAGCCAAAGCAAACATGGTAAGCCTTGCAAGCTGCATGCGTTTGGCTTGTCGGTGGCTTATGTGTTGGGGATGGCGCTCAGCTACACCTTAGCAGGCGTGGTGGCGGGGCTTTCTGGTAGTTTAATTAGTCAAAGCCTGCAAAGCCCATGGATATTGGCGTTGACAGCATTATTATTTGTAGCGCTAGCGTTCTCCATGTTCGGCTTTTATGAGCTTAAATTACCCAGCGCGCTTGAAAATAAAATTCTAGGCGTTAGTCAAAAACTCAAAGGTGGCGAATTTTTAGGCGTATTTATCATGGGTGTTATTTCTGCACTCATTGTTAGCCCTTGTGTGGCTGCGCCCTTAGCGGGTGCCTTGATTTACATCGGTCAGACGCATAATGTGTTACTGGGTGGCGTTGGCTTATTTGCGCTCGCAATTGGCATGGGCGTACCGCTGCTACTGATTGGCGCATCAGCTGGTAGTCTGCTGCCTAAAGCTGGTAAATGGATGACTGTGGTGCGCAACCTGTTTGGCGTGCTGATGCTGGCAATGGCAGCGTATCTTGTATGGCCAATATTACCGAATGCAGTTACCCGGCCAGCTGATAAAGTTTTAGGCAAAGTGCTTGGCCTAGAAGTCACATCACACCTGCCTTTTCAGCGAGTTAAAAGTGTGGCGGAATTAGATGCTGCAATTCAAAATGGCGTAAAAAACGGCACTGGCAAAACCGTGATGCTAGATTTTTATGCGGATTGGTGTACCTCATGCAAAGAAATGGAAAAATTCACTTTTAGCGACAAACAAGTACAAACTGCACTTAAAAATGTGGTGCTTTTGCAGGCTGACGTCACCGAAAACAATGCGGATGACCAAGCACTACTCAAACGTTTTAATTTATTTGGCCCGCCTGGCATTATCTTTTTTGATGCGGCAGGCAACGAAATTAAAACTCGTGTCATCGGCTATAAAAACTCAGAAGACTTTACAAATATATTGAACCATGTTTTTAATTAACAAGGTTTTTAACTAACAGGTAACACAATAATGGCTAATAAAGTTAATACCATCATCATTTCACTCATTTTGATTGCTTCTATTGGCTTTGGCTTTCAGTATTTTTTTACTAATGGCCACGAACATGGCAATGGCAAATCTACCCAACCATTATTTGCCGCGACTTTTCCCGACGAAAATGGCAAACCACAAAGCTTGCAGCAATATGCAGGTAAAACAGTGGTGCTCAATTTTTGGGCGACTTGGTGCGAGCCGTGTAGGGAAGAAATGCCAGAACTTTCGGCGCTACACGATGCCAACAAAGATAAAAATGTAGTTGTGTTGGGGGTAGCTGTGGACGACATAGCGGCGATTAGTGACTTTGTGAAAGAAACTAAAGTAAGCTACCCACTATTTGCTGCTGAGATGCAAGGCATGGAAATCGCAAGCAATCTGGGCAACGATAAAAGCGTACTGCCATTTACCGTCATTATTAAAACCGACGGTAGTGTAGTTAAAACTTACTTTGGCCGCATTAGTAAAGCCTTGTTAGAAAAAACACTGGTTACCCTCACACCGTAATAAACTAAAAGCTCCCTACGGGCTAGTTTAGCTTTATATTCAAATACTTAAGCCTTGTTACCTCCATAACTTCGCCTAATTTCAGTGAATTTGCTGGACAAAAACGCACAACTTCGGCAAACTCGCGTTTATGAAGCAGTATAAAAAACAGATAAAAAGGCAAGTTAAAGGGGTTTGTAATGGTCACTAAGTCGGTATTAGTGGTGCATGGTCCCAATTTAAATTTGCTGGGCGTGCGCGAACCCGCACATTACGGCAATGCTACGTTGGCAGACATTAACAACAGCTTACTGGCTCAAGCCAAACAAGCGGGCATTACACTTGAGGCATTTCAAAGCAATTCGGAGGCAGAAATTGTCGCTAAAATTCAATCTTTAGCCAGTCCCTCCTCTGTAAGCCATAGAGTCGATTTTATTATCATCAACCCTGCAGCTTTCACCCATACTTCAGTTTCTATTCGCGATGCTATTTCTGCCGTGAATGTTCCATTTATCGAAGTGCATTTATCTAACGTGTATGCACGCGAAAGCTTTAGGCATCATTCTTATTTTAGTGATATTGCAGTAGGTGTTATCAGCGGCTTGGGGGCCGAGGGTTACAACGCAGCACTGCAATTTGTAATTCACAAACTTAACCAATAATTAAGCAAACAAATATACAGAGGTTATTATGGACTTACGTAAACTTAAAAAACTCATTGATTTGGTCGAAGAATCTGGCATTTCAGAGTTGGAACTAACAGAAGGCGAAGAAAAAGTACGCATTAGTCGGGCCTTAATGCCAAGTGCAGCGCCTGTTGCACATTATATGGCCGCACCACAAACTACGCCGATGCCAGCAAGCCATGCTACGCCAGTACCAGTTGCTACCGCACCTGTGGTGGCCGAGGTCGAAGGCCATGTCGTGAAATCACCGATGGTCGGCACTTTCTATCGCTCATCTTCGCCCGATGCAAAGGCGTTTGTGGATGTAGGGAGTAAAGTAGCGGTAGGCGATACCTTATGTATTATCGAAGCCATGAAGTTGCTTAATGAAATTGAATGCGACTTTGCGGGCGAAATTAAAAAAATCCTAGTTGAAAATGGTCAACCGGTTGAATACGGCGAACCTTTATTTGTGATTGGCTAAGCATGTTTGAAAAAATACTCATCGCAAATAGAGGCGAGATTGCGCTCAGGGTGCAACGCGCTTGCCGAGAGCTTGGCATTAAAACCGTCGCTGTACATTCCGAGGCCGATAAAGAAGCCAAATATGTAAAACTGGCCGATGAATCAGTTTGCATAGGTCCAGCAGCTTCTAATTTAAGCTATTTAAATATTCCCGCTGTCATCAGCGCGGCTGAAGTAACGGACGCACAAGCGATTCACCCAGGCTACGGATTTTTATCTGAAAATGCCGATTTTGCCGAGCGTGTAGAACAAAGCGGCTTTGTATTTATTGGGCCACGTGCCGAAACCATCCGCTTAATGGGCGATAAAGTATCTGCCAAAGACGCTATGAAAAAAGCTGGCGTACCTTGCGTGCCCGGCTCTGAAGGCGCATTACCAGATGACCCTGCAGAAATAATTAAAACCGCGAAACGGGTAGGCTACCCGGTGATTATTAAAGCAGCTGGCGGAGGCGGTGGGCGCGGCATGCGTGTGGTGCATACCGAAGCTGCATTAGTTAACGCGGTGGCCATGACCAAGGCCGAAGCACAAGCGGCATTTGGTAACCCGATGGTATATATGGAGAAATTTCTAGAAAATCCACGGCATATCGAAATTCAAATATTAGCAGACCAACATGGCAATGCCGTCTACTTAGGTGACCGCGATTGTTCGATGCAACGTCGCCATCAAAAAATTATTGAAGAAGCTCCATCCCCATTATTAAGCGCAAGAGTACGCGACAAGATTGGGGAGCGTTGTGCTGAGGCTTGCCGCAAAATTAAATATCGTGGTGCGGGTACCTTCGAATTCTTATATGAAAATGGCGAGTTTTACTTTATTGAAATGAATACGCGCTTACAAGTTGAGCACACGGTAACAGAAATGATTACCGGGTTGGACTTAGTACAGCAACAGATTTTTGTGGCGAATGGTGAAAAGTTAAAATTCCGTCAAAAAGATATTGTGCTGCGTGGTCACGCCATAGAGTGCCGCATTAATGCCGAAGATCCGTATAATTTTGTACCTTCCCCTGGAAAAATTAGCACCTTCCACATGCCAGGCGGGCCGGGTGTACGCATTGATACACATGCTTACTCTGGCTATACCGTACCATCTAATTATGATTCGATGATAGGTAAACTCATTACTTATGGCGCCACGCGCGAGCAGGCGATTGCCCGCATGCGCATTGCGCTCTCTGAAATGATGGTGGATGGTATTAAAACCAATATTCCGCTGCATGCAGATTTAATGGCAGATGCGGCTTTTCATTTAGGCGGAACAAGCATTCATTATTTAGAGCAGAAGTTAGGCATTGGCCACAATAAGTAATGGCTTGGCTGTTACTTAAAATTGAAGCTACTGAGCAAACTGCTGACGCCATCAGCGACTCCCTAATGGATATTGGTGCGCTGTCTGCCAGCATTGAAGACGCCAATGCTGAAACGCCTGCCGAGCAAGCGATTTTTGGCGAACCCAGCAGTCGAGACATTCACTACCCGGCACCTGGCATTTGGCAGCACAATATTGTGACGGCTATGTTTGACGAGGAGGCAGATGTCGCCAGCATTATTCGTGCTCTATGCACTGAAACTGGTATTGGTAGCTTCAACTACAGCACTGAAACTATCGCCGAACAAGACTGGGTGCGTGCCACACAAGCGCAATTCGACCCAATCAAAATTACCGATAAATTATGGATAGTGCCCAGCTGGCATCATGCCCCAAGCCCGGACGCAATTAATATTGTGCTAGACCCTGGCCTAGCCTTTGGCACAGGTAGCCATCCAACGACCAGCCTGTGTTTAGAGTGGCTTACTCGACAAAACCTACAAAATCAATCGGTTTTAGATTACGGTTGTGGGTCTGGCATTTTAGCCATTGCTGCAAAAAAATTAGGTGCTATGCCGGTAGTGGGCGTAGACATTGATGCGCAGGCTGTTATTGCCAGTAATTATAATGCGCAACAAAATCAAGTGAGTGTTGATTTTTATGATGCTGATAGCTTTAATCATCAAATGTATGATGCACAAGGGTTTGATGTTGTAGTAGCGAATATTTTATCTAGCGCACTGATGGTACTGGCACCCGCCCTAGCTAAGTATTGCAAAATAGGGGGTAAATTGGCATTATCGGGTATATTGCAAGAACAACATGAATTGCTGATTGCGCGCTACAGTGAATGGTTTAATATGGATGCACCCATACAAAAAGACGCTTGGATATTGCTAACAGGCACTAAACGATGAATTACATCACCGCCTGTCCCGCTTGCGAAACCCAGTTTTTGCTCACCAAAGAACACTTAAAAGCACACCGCGGTAAGGTGCAGTGCGGTAATTGTGAGCATATTTTTAACGCAAAAAATAGACTTACTGAAGTTTCTGATGATATTCATAGTGCGGCCGAATACAATGCCGCTCTAAACATCGATACGCTGCAGTTTGATGAAAAACCCATAGATGCTGTATTAAATAATGTACTGGAAAACGTACCTAGCTTGCAGGATTTGGCCTCATCGCCAAATGATGCCAGCCCAATAGAGGCAAACCAGCAGCAAGCCATTCAAAATGCCTATTTTGATGAATCAACTAGCCAAGCAAGCCCTGAAATAGTTGAAGCTTACGATGCCGAGCCCATCCACAAGCCAATCATGATTGAAGATTTAACAGCCGATGTAAGATTTGGCAAGCCCAAATTAAAAACGAATTATTGGCTGATATTTTTTTGCTTATTCTTGGCATTGCTCGCATGCTTACAAAGTACTTACGCCTTCCGCACGCAAATCGCAGCAGAGTATCCACAATTTAAGCCGCTACTCACACAAGCTTGCGTAGCGCTAAAATGCGAAATTCCTCTACCAAAAAACCTTGATTTACTCTCTATTGACGATTCAGACATGCAAGAGGACGAAGATCATGAACATGTGATTAAATTTACGAGTTTACTTATTAATAACGCAAACTATGCTCAAGCCTACCCCAACATTGAGCTAACACTCACAACCACCGATGACCAGCCCGTGTTAAGAAGACTCATTCAGCCAAGCGAGTACCTAAAGGGCAATACCAATGCGGCAACTGGCATAGGTGCACGTGAAGAAATACGAGTCAATTTGGCTATTAATGTCAAAGATTTAGCTGTGGCTGGTTACCGCGTTTTAGTAGTTTACTAGCTTTATCTCATGATTTTCATTAGTTGTTATTAATAACAACACATAGGTTTTACTTTCAACGAATCTGTATTATGTCAGTCATAGATTGCGTAATACTTATTAACTTATTAGGAGAATTACCATGTGGACAACACCAGCTGCTACTGAAATGCGTTTCGGTTTCGAAGTTACAATGTATGTTATGAATAAATAAGTTGAACAGGTAATTGTTCTCAGTACAAAAAGGCGCCTAGTGCGCCTTTTTAATTGGGCGTGCTAAATATAGGCTACGCCTTTTTTATTTTCTAGGATTTAATGATTCACCACTTTCATATAACCTGAATTAATCGCTTTAATTGCTTCAGCAATTTTATCTACCGCCTCTAACCGAACAAAGCTTTTACGCCAAGCAATGGCAATACGCCTAGTTGGCGCGGGGCTGACAAAGGGGATCACTTTAATTAGTGGGTTATTGTAGCGTGCCGCGGTGGCGGAGCACGGCAAGACGGTGATACCCAAGTTTGATGCCACCATGTTGCGTATGGTCTCCAGTGAGTTACCCTGCAAAATCTCGCCCTTACGCGATAGTTCTGGGCACGCTTGTGTGACTTGGTTACTAAAGCAGTGGCCACTATTTAGCAGTAGCACTTTTTCGTCAGATAACTCTTCAGGTTTAATATGTTTACGTGTAGCCCAGTGGTGGTTGCTAGGCACTACCACGTCAAACTCTTCGTCATACATCGCACGATACTGCAAGCCTGCCACATCAAACGGCAACGCGACAATGGCGACATCTAACACGCCATTTTTAAGCTGGCTTTCTAAATTAGCAGTTAAGTTTTCTTCAACTTCTAGCGGCATATCGGGTGCGGTTTTACGTAGTATTGGAATAATTTCTGGCAACAAGTAAGGTCCGATAGAATGGATCAAGCCTAACTTTAATGGGCCTTTTAATTGATTTTTACCCAACTCTGCCAATTGTTTAATGCGGGCAGTTTCTTCTAAAACGCGCGATGCTTGCTCTACGATTTGCGCACCAATTTCTGTCATGGAGACATCGGTGCGGCTACGTTCAAAAATAATAACTTTTAGCTCTTCTTCTAACTTTTTAATGGCCAAACTTAAGGCTGGCTGTGTCACAAAGCACTTTTCAGCCGCGCGCCTAAAGTTGCGTTCTTGCGCCACTGCCACAATAAATTTTAATTCGGTTAAGCTCATCAATTACTCTAATTCATTATTATTTTTTATGATACTTTGATTAATAAAATTAATCAACTATATCAAAACATACAATTATACAAATCAAATTAGAAGGCCTAATGTGTTCTGTAGACATCGCTAGTAATAAGTTTTTAAGTGATGCCTTGTGAGGAGAGTAATATGACGAAGACCCTACTAGCAACGGCAAACCAAATATTGCTTGAACTGCTGGCAGATTTTGCTGCTAGTAATTAGAGACTAAATTTTGAGGAGAAGCTTACAATGAAAAAGAGATTAACCACCGCATCTGGTGCGCCAGTGCCCGATAACCAAAACACCATGACCGCTGGCCCACGTGGCCCGGTGTTGTTGCAAGACATTTGGCATCTTGAAAAACTTGCACATTTCGATCGTGAAGTCATACCAGAGCGCCGCATGCACGCTAAAGGCTCAGCTGCTTATGGCACATTTACTGTGACGCACGATATTACAAAATATACACGCGCTAAAATATTCTCAACAATTGGTAAAAAAACTGAGTTAATAACACGCTTTTCTACGGTTGCTGGCGAACGTGGTGCGGCGGATGCCGAGCGAGATATTCGTGGTTTTGCCATGAAGTTTTATACTGAAGAAGGTAACTGGGATTTGGTTGGCAATAATACACCGGTATTCTTTTTGCGTGATCCTCTTAAATTTCCTGATTTAAATCATGCCGTGAAACGCGACCCAAAAACCAACATGCGCAGTGCTGAAAACAATTGGGATTTTTGGACATTATTGCCTGAAGCATTGCATCAAGTAACGATTGTGATGAGCGATCGCGGTTTACCTAAATCGTATCGACATATGCACGGTTTTGGTAGCCACACCTTTAGCTTTATTAGCGCGGACAATAAACGTTCTTGGGTTAAATTCCACTTCCGCACTCAGCAAGGTATTCAAAACCTGACTGATGCTGAAGCGACTGAATTGGTAGGTCGCGACCGTGAAAGCGCACAACGTGATTTGTTTGATAGTATTGAGAATAAAGACTTTCCTCGTTGGAAAATGTTTATTCAAATAATGCCGGAAAATGAAGCGGGTACTTATCATCTCAACCCATTCGATTTAACCAAAGTATGGCCGCATGGCGATTATCCTTTAATCGAAGTTGGCGTATTAGAGCTTAACCGAAATCCTGAAAATTACTTTGCAGAAGTTGAACAGCTTGCGTTTAACCCTGCCAATGTGGTGCCTGGCATTAGCTTTTCGCCAGATAAAATGTTGCAATCACGTTTATTTTCATATGGTGATGCACAGCGTTACAGATTGGGCGTCAATCATCACCAAATCCCTGTTAACGCGCCCAAGTGCCCGTTCCACAGCTATCACCGCGACGGTGCCATGCGAGTAGATGGCAACCAAGGGGCAACCATTGGATACGAACCTAACAGTAAAGGTGAATGGCAAGAACAGCCAGATTTTAGCGAACCGCCATTGGCTATTGAAGGCATGGCAGACCACTGGAATCACCGCGTTGATGAAGACTACTACTCTCAACCAGGCAACTTGTTCCGCTTGATGACGCCAGCGCAGCAACAAGTGTTGTTTGAAAACACCGCGCGTTCAGTGGGTGGTGCCTCACTAGAAGTTCAAAAACGCCATATTGGTAACTGCACCAAGGCCGACCCAGCTTATGGCGCTGGCGTTGCCAAAGCATTAGGCTTAAGCGTTTAAGCTAGTTAAGTATCAAGCTCGCCTCGATTAAAAATTCGAGTGCGGGCTTTTTATTTTTTGTAAGCAACGCGCTATACGCGCGACAAACATATAACATAAAATAACTGATTAATTGTTGTCTGGAATAAAAATGAAAACTTGGATGTGCATTGTGTGTGGTTTAATTTACGAAGAAGAAAAAGGCTGGCCAGAGGACGGTATTCCTGCTGGTACAGCGTGGGAAGATGTGCCCGCCGACTGGAAATGCCCAGAGTGCGGCGCAGGCAAAGAAGAGTTTGAAATGGTGGAGTTTTAGTGGTGGGGTTATGTGGGGTTATAAGGTGTTGCTGTTTTTAAATTTGGCGTACTATTAAGCTAATACTTTTATACAGATATACGCCATGAAAAACATTCTAGTTGCCAACCCTAAAGGCGGTAGCGGCAAAACCACCATTGCCACTAATCTTGCTGGTTATTTTGCCATGCAAAATCATCAAGTAATGTTGTCAGACTTAGACCGCCAGCAATCTGCAACGGGTTGGCTAGAAAGGCGCCCTAAAGATTTTCCCACAATTATGGGACTTCCCTCTAAAGCAAAAGCTGCCGCGAAAGCAGAATGGATAATTTATGATTCGCCTGGCGGTTTTCGTGATGAAAAACTGTCGGATGCAGTTAAACAAGCCGATTGTATTCTTGTCCCCGTGCAGCCCTCTGCATTCGATATTGGCGCCACGCAAGATTTTTTAGATTTACTTAATGAAGAAAAGGCCATCCGCAAGAACAAAACCTTTGTTGCCTTGGTGGGCATGCGTGTGAATTATAGAACGAATGCTGCAGCTAAACTTGCCGAGTATTTGGAACAAACCAATTTGCCTGTGCTGACTTATTTGCGCAATGCACAAGTTTACGTCACAGCCGCCGAACAAGGTTTAAGCATATTTGATATGCGCCCATCGTTGGTTACACAAGACACCGAGCAATGGATACCAATGATAGATTGGATTTTGGAAACAACCCGATAGTCTAATGCATATAAATTTGCATATGAGTTGATTTTTAACTTAAAAAAGACCACATTAAACCTAAATTATATGCCCTGCGAGGCAATACCCTAGGGCGCCCTCTCTCAAACTCACTTCGTGAGTTTGATTCACCTTGTATCCATGCGGGTTTCACGCATGAATAACCAACTTCAGTTGGTATATTCTGCGGGGACAACCCTTGCGGTTGCAGGGCATCTATTTTAAGCGCTATTACACTTAAAATTGAAACATGGCCAACGCTTCTTTGCCAAAAAACCACAGCATAGTGAAGAACGCAACAAAATAAACAACCGTTAAAATTAACCAAAAAAACGCGATGTAAAACATGAAGCCATCTGATTCCAACTCGCCAATGCAGTAAAACAATATCGCCAAGCCAGGTAATACATTATTTAGTGGTAATACGCCAAATGGTATGGCCATTAAGGCGCCGCTTGCTAACAATATAAAGCCTCCCATTTTTTGCCCTCGCTTACCGTTTACCAATGCCAAATGGCGTGTTTTAGTAAACTTTCTGCAAAAGCCTAGAATTTTAAGGCAAACCTTCACCAAAATTTGCCAGGTATGTTCAGATAACTCCAGTGCGCGTAATTTTTCGGGCAACACGGGGGATTCATGGCCATGAAACAACTGCCAACCCAAGGTGGCAAAAGCCACACCGCCCAGTACCGTGATTGGTCCCAGTGGCACAGGTTGCAAAAATGGCAACACCAAAATAATCGCAATAAATGCGTAACCCGCCTCATCTAACGTGTCTAGCGCTTCACCTAAAGTCAGCGGTTTATGCTTAGACTGCTCAGCAAACTGCTGCAAATGTTTTACTAACGTCGCATAATCACACATGAAATAGACAACCTTTAAAATCTTTAATGATTATCGCCTGAATGTTTAAACCCATGACGACATTTTTGTTGAGATTGCACAAAGGCAATGCAGAATTTGATTGGTATATGTTTTAAGTTTTATTTTTAACTCAAAACTACTTGCTGGTGTGCATTACCCCCCCGCTATCGCACCTACAATAAGTAAAGGCTGCGCGCCCGACACTACCGCTTCAGGTAAGACCGTTTCCGGCGCGTGATTGGATAAATCCTTTTCACAAGCAAAGAAACGCAAAAAAGGTCGCCGCTGGTGGGTCACATGATCACGGATCGTTCCGCGCAACATCGGATAACGCAACTCAATCTCGTCAAGCACAGAGCTCAGTGTGACTGATCCCTTGACATCTAGCACCACCTCATCGCCCACTTGCGCCAGTGTGCGCAGATGAAACGGCAGTACTACTCGAATCATGGGCGAATCAGGTAGCGTTTGTACCTCAACCGAAAGTACCGCAGGCAGGTCTCGAACAATTGCAGACCAGTTGTCTCCGCCATCGGTTGAAGCGTATACCTGTCCACCTGTTGTGCCAAAATAGATGCCGCCTGGGTCAAGCAAATCCACCGCCATCGCGTCACGTAGCACATTCACATAGCAATCTTTCTGCGGCAGGCCTTTGGTCAAGGCTTCCCACTCGTTGCCGCCAGTCTTACTGCGATACACACGCAATTTACCTTCTGGCGGATAGTGCTCTGAATCACTCTTGATTGGCACCACATAAACAGTATCTGGCTCATGCGGATGCACTTCGATAGGAAACCCAAAATCCGTGGGCAGATTGCCGCTGACCTCATACCACGAATCGCCAGCATCATCACTGCGCATCACATCCCAATGCAATTGCATAAACAGCACTTGCGGGCGGGCGCGGTGCTGTGCAATGCGGTGCACACAGAAGCCGACTTCGACATTCGGATCAGGCAGGTATTGCGATTTTAATCCCTGATTGATTGGCCGCCAAGTTATGCCGGCATCGTCACTACGAAACGCGCCAGCGGCCGAAATTGCAACAAACAT
>JAABQZ010000028.1 GCA_011391175.1 Methylophilaceae bacterium
TCGGCAATATTGGCATCAGTGGCACCACGGAAATAACCTTTAAACATTTTGTAACGCTCTTCTCGAAACAGCCGAATACGTTTGACAACACGATTAAGCGGCACACCCAACAATACCAAGGCATGGCTTGCCAACATCAGGCTACCTTCCAATACTTCTGGCACCACTTCAGTTGCACCGGCATCGCGAAAAGCATCCATATCTGCGTCGTCATAGGTGCGCACAATCACTGGTAAATTTGGATAGCTTTCTTGCGCCACGTGCAACACTTTCATGCTGGCACGCATGTCAGAATAACTGACGATAAGTGCTTTGGCGCGCGCACCACCAGCAGCCTCTAGCACAATACGCCGGCCAGCATCGCCATACATCACATGTTCACCTGCCGCCGCCGCTTCGTGCACACGCGATGGGTCGATATCTAGCGCAATAAAGGGAATATTCTCTTCCTTTAAAAAGCGTCCTAAATATTGACCACTGCGGCCGTAACCACAAATAATGACGTGATTTTTTAAATCTTTACTCACACCATCCAGCGCTTCCACCACTTGGCTGCTATTGCGGGTGTAACTTTTTACCAGCTTGCGCGCGATGCGGCCGTTATAGGGGATGACGAATACCGCGAATATCATAGAAAGTAAGGTTGCCGCCAACATCAATTGCAGCTCGTTGCCACCAATCAATTTTTGCTCCAAACCCAATGCCAATATAACAAAGCTGAACTCGCCCGCCTGCGCCAGCACAACCCCAGTACGGATGCCGACACCTGGTTCGAAACCAAAGGCGTGCACCAACACTGCCACCACCGTCGCTTTGAACAATATAAAGCCCGCCAGCAATAACAGCACCCAGCCAATATGTTGCAGTAAATAATTGAAATCGAGCAGCATGCCCACGCTGATAAAAAACAGGCCGAGCAAAATATCGCGAAAAGGTGCAATGTCAGACTCCACTTGATAGCGGTAACGCGTTTCAGAGATCAACATGCCTGCAACAAACGCGCCCAGCGCATAAGACAAACCAGCAATTTTGGTCACCGTTGCCAGCAACAAAGTGACTGTGAGTACGTTTAAAACAAACAGCTCGCGCGAGCGCTGCTTTGCTACCAAGCTAAACCAAAAATTGATGATGCCTTTGCCGAATTTAAACAGCACAAACAACAACACGGCAGATTTGATAAACGACATGCCTAAAATCGCGCCTAAATCGCCAGTTTGTGCACCAAGTGCGGGAATCAGCACCAAAATTGGAATGACGGCCAAATCTTGAAATAGCAAAATACCGATACTTAAGCGGCCATGGCGTGAATTTAAATCGACTCGCTCCAATAAAACTTTAGACACAATAGCAGTGGATGACATGGTAAGCGCACCGCCCACCACAAACGCCGTCGGCAAGCTAAAGCCTGCTAGCCAGCCTAATAACATGGTCACAAACAAAGTAATCAGCACCTGCGCGCCACCTAAACCAAACAATGTTTTGCGCATGGCGTAAAGTTTAGGCAGGCTAAACTCTAAACCGATGCTAAACATCAAAAATACGATGCCAAACTCAGCGACATGTCGACCAGACTCTGTGCTGGGCAGTAAATTAAGCGCAAATGGGCCAAACAGAATGCCCACCATAAAGTAGGCCAGCATAGCAGGCAGTCGAATGGCGCGAAACAGCGCAACTGCCAAGACGGAGCTGGTAAGTAGTAATAAAACACTTGTTAAAGAATCAAACATCAGACTCGCTTATGGTTATTTTTATAGTTTTTTATTATATTTGATGATGCAATTTATAGCGTAATACAGATTCTAGGCAAAAATTATGCCTACTTTTGTTATTTTACCTAAAAACAGCACATTTTTGCTTTATTCATGGCGGTTTCCCTTTTATACTTGCCAGATATGTCGCCCACGTTACTACAATCTGACAAACTGCATGCGCCTAAAGCAGAAACTTTGGCTTTGGCGCGCAATGTGCTGAATATTGAAGCGCACGAAATTAGTGCGCTTGCAGCGCGCCTTGACGCCAATTTTGAAGCTGCTGTGCAGCTGATTTTAAATTGCCAAGGCCGTGTAGTGGTAAGCGGAATGGGTAAATCTGGCCATGTTGGCGGTAAAATTGCAGCTACTCTAGCCAGCACGGGCACACCTGCGTTTTTTATGCACCCTGCTGAAGCCAGCCACGGCGACCTTGGTATGATTACGGCGGGCGATGTCGTGGTGGCACTTTCTAACTCAGGCGAAAGTGACGAGCTACTCAATATTGTGCCGACAATAAAGCGTCTCGGTGCAAAAATTATTAGCATCACGGGCGCCAAAAATTCCACTTTAGCCAAAGAATCTGATGTGCATTTAAGCGCAGAAGTATCACAAGAGGCGTGTCCTCTAGGCTTATCGCCGACTGCCAGCACAACGGCTGCGCTTGCTTTGGGCGATGCACTCGCAGTATGTGTGCTGAACTTGCGCGATTTTACCGCGGAAGATTTTGCACGTAGTCACCCAGGCGGCAAGCTTGGCAGGCGCTTATTGATCAGAGTGAAAGACGTGATGCGCACTGGTAGTGCGATTCCGAGTGTGAAAGATGGTGAGTTACTCTCAGCTGCGCTGACCGAAATGACCAAAAAAGGCTTGGGGTTAACTGCGGTGGTGAATGAGCAAAAACAACCTGTAGGCGTATTTACTGATGGTGATTTGCGCCGCACATTTGCCAAAGGCATTTTTGCTCACACCGTTAAAATTAACGAAGTGATGCACGCCAACCCCAACACGATTCATGCCAATGAGTTAGCAGTTGAAGCAGTAGAAATGATGGAGCTGAAAAAAATTAATGGTTTGCTGGTGATAGATGACGCGGGCAAGCTAGTGGGCGCATTTAATATGCACGATTTACTAAAAGCGAAAGTGGTTTGATGGACGATATTTCTGCAGACGTGCTAGCCCGCGCCAAAGCCATTAAATTGGTGATTTTTGATGTAGATGGCGTGATGACGGATGGCGGTCTGACCATAGGCGATGACGGCCAAGAATACAAAACCTTTAATACACAAGACGGCCTAGGCATGAAGTTACTTAAAGCCAGTGGTGTGCAAATGGCAATTATTACAGGACGCACTTCTAACGTGGTAAAGCAGCGTTCAGAAAGCACTGGTGTGGCACATTTCTACCAAGGCGTAGACGATAAATTAGCGGCATTTAAGGATTTAATCGCCAAGCTCAATATGACTGCTGAGCAAACTGCGTTTATGGGTGATGACGTGGTGGACATGCCGCCCATGCTACGTTGTGGGTTAGCGGTAAGCGTGCCCGCAGCCCCGCAATCAGTTAAACAACGTGCACATTATGTGACACAAAAAGAAGGTGGTCGTGGCGCAGTTAGAGAATTGTGCGAGCTGATTATGCAGGCGCAAGGCACACTTGAGGCGCAGCTAGCGCCATATTTCAAATGAGTGCGCAGTTAGCATGGTTTTTTAAATGATATTTTTAAGTAGAACGTGATTAACAATGCTTACGCGTTCCAATTTATTTTTTCCGCTGGTGTTAGCCATTTTTATGGCGGTGATTACGTTTTGGATTAATTTGACAGTTGAGCAGCAAGGCCCAAAAATTGATGGCAGCAATCGGCACGACCCAGATTACACAATGAATAATTTTGTCACTACGCAAACAGATGTGCTGGGCAAACTGCGCTATGTATTAGCAGCGACCGAGATGCTGCATTATCCAGATGATGACAGCACGGTGCTACAACGCCCGCGTTACACGCAATACACTACCAATAAGCCTTACACACAAATTGAGGCATTGCGCGGTTATGTCTCTAGCAATGGCGAGGAAATAGAACTGGTGGATAATGTAAAAGTGGTGCGGCAAGCGTTTGAGGGCAAAGGCGAGATGCAGGTGCTGACTGAAAAATTGGTTATTTTACCCGACCAAGAGCTGGCAACTACCAACAGTGCGGTACTGATTACGCAAGCACCCAAAACAGTGATACGTGCCAAAGGCATGGTGTATGACAAAAAAAATCAAACCGTTAAATTGTTTAATCGCGTCAAAGTACATTATGAGCGACCTGCCGCTGTGTCTGTAAAGGCTAGCAAATCAGCCACGACTAGAACCAAACTTACTAGCAGCAAAACGTTAACCACCAAAAAAGCAGCACCTGCCAGCAAGCCAGTGCCTACCAGTAAGAAAGTGCGGAATAAATAATGAAAAATTTAATATGCTTAAGTCTGTTATTAATCGGCTTTGGCACTAGCTTGCAGGCCTTTGCCGAAACAGCTGACCGCGACAAACCGATTGAGCTGGAGGCGGACACAGTGACGGTAAATGACGCTAAGCAAACCAGCACCTATACTGGCACAGTAGTATTAACGCAGGGTACTTTGGTGATTCGTGCCGACAAATTGGTGGTGCGTGAAGATAAAGAAGGCTTTCAGCACAGCACTTCTACAGGCAACCCGACC
Source organism: Methylophilaceae bacterium (assembly GCA_011391175.1). Classification (GTDB taxonomy): domain Bacteria; phylum Pseudomonadota; class Gammaproteobacteria; order Burkholderiales; family Methylophilaceae; genus Methylotenera_A. The sequence goes on from JAABQZ010000028.1 coordinate 4,454, forward strand.
ACATTCAAGCAAAAGCGCGAAGGCAAAAATGAATACATGGAAGGTAGCGCGCAACGTATTGAATACGATGGCCGCATGGACAAAGTGCAGCTTTACACCAAAGCTTGGGTAAAGCGCGGTGAGGATATTGTGCATGGCGATTACATTAGCTATGACGCCAATGCTGAATATGCCGAAGTCATCGGCGGTACCAAATCGGAAAGCAACCCTGGCAGTGGTCGTGTAAAAGCTATTATTCAACCAAAAAACAAACCAGCGACCGTACCAAATGTAAAACCCAGTAGCCAGCAACCCGAATCGACCACGCCCACAAGCAAGGCGCCTGTAAGTTCAGCACCTAGCGTGACCAAAAATCTAAGATTCAGCAACCAACTCGAAATCACTGAAAAACCAGAGCAAAAATAATGAGCGAACTTGTTGTGGAAAATCTACGTAAGACGTATAAATCACGCACGGTGGTGCATGATATTTCGCTGCAAATCAATAGTGGCGAAGTAGTGGGCTTGCTTGGCCCTAACGGCGCAGGCAAAACCACTAGCTTTTATATGATGGTGGGCTTGGTGCCGCTAGATGCTGGACGCATTTTGCTGAATGGTAAAGACTTAAGCCGTTTACCGATACACAGCCGTGCCCGCATGGGTTTAGCCTATTTGCCGCAAGAGCCTTCTATTTTTAGAAAATTAACGGTAACTGAAAACATACTGGCAGTGCTAGAACTGCAAGATTTAAGTGAAGAGGCCATGCATGCGCAGCTAGAATCGCTGTTACAAGAACTGCATATTGTGCATATCCGCAACAGCGCTGCTGTCAGCTTATCAGGTGGCGAGCGTCGTCGCGTAGAGATTGCGCGCTGCTTGGCGACCAACCCCAGTTTTATTTTGCTGGATGAACCGTTTGCTGGCATTGACCCAATTGCGGTATTAGATATTCAAAAAATTATTCGTTTTTTAAGTAGCAAAAATATTGGTGTATTGATTACCGACCATAACGTGCGCGAAACTTTGGGTATCTGTGATAAAGCTTATATTGTGAATGATGGCACCGTATTTGCATCAGGCAAACCAGCCGATATTGTGAATAACCAAGCCGTGCGCGAAGTATATTTAGGCAAGGATTTCCGACTGTAGTCAGAAAATATAAAGTTTATGAAGCAAAATCTTCAACTCCGTATCTCGCAAAACTTAGCGCTAACCCCGCAGCTACAGCAATCCATTCGCTTGCTGCAATTATCTTCGCTTGAGTTGGATCAAGAGTTAGAGACTATTCTGCAAGATAACCCGCTGCTAGAGCTAGTGGATGGCGACAACCCAGACGCAGATATTGCTGATGCTGGCGCAGCAGAAGGCGGCTTACCTGAACAAACAAATGGTGCTGACCACGACCCGCTAGAAGCCGATGGTGAGCAATCTAACCAAAATGACGACTTTGAAAATGATGCGTTTAGCAATTTAGATTACCAAGAAATCAACAGCGCCTCTGCTGAGACAACACAAGAAACTGGCATTGAATCACCCAGTGAATCATTAGAAATAAAAGAAGATTTTTCTGCAACCGATTTTGATGAGAGTTATGACGAGTATGGCAGCGCCAGCAATTGGGATGAAGGCAGCCGTCAAAATAATGGTGATGACGATGATGGCGATTACACGCGCCAAGAGGTGGTAGCAGAAAACCTGCGCGATCATTTATTGAGCCAGCTAAAACTAATGCCGCTTTCAGAGCGCGACCAAAATTTGGTGTTGCTACTAATAGACAGCATCAACGAAGATGGTTATTTAGAAACCTCGTTAGAGGAGTTAGTAGAAGATTTGCCGCTGGAGCTGGAAATTGAACTGGTTGAGCTGCAAACTGCACTTAAGCTCATCCAAAGCTTAGAGCCAGTGGGCATTGGCGCCACTAATTTGCAAGAATGTATTATGTTGCAACTGAATTTGTTGCCCGACGATACTGAATACTTAAGCCTTGCTAAAAAAATTGTCAGCCAGCATTTAGCAGTATTGGCCAATAAAGACTTTATGAAACTACGCAAGCTGCTAAATTGTGATGAGGCCACGCTAAAAGGTGCACAAACCTTGATTAAGCAGCAGAATCCGCGTCCTGGCAGCGATTATGCGCAACTTGATCGCGACCATTTTATACAGCACGAGGTGCTGATTAAAAAGGTAAAAGGCATTTGGATAGCCACCTTGAATGACGGCGTGGTGCCTAAGCTGCGTATTAACCAGATGTACGCGGATATTTTGAAACGCAACCGCGAAAATTCTAGCCAATATTTACAAACACAAATGCAAGAAGCCAAATGGATGATCAAAAATATACAGCAGCGCTTCTCTACTATTTTGCGGGTTTCGCAGGCGATTGTAGACCGTCAACGCAACTTTTTTGAGCATGGCGAAATTGCTATGCGCCCGCTGGTGTTGCGCGAAATTGCCGAAGAACTGGAACTGCACGAATCTACCATTTCTAGAGTGACCACCCACAAATACATGCTCACACCGCGTGGCGTGTTTGAGCTGAAATATTTCTTTGGTAGCCATGTCGCCACAGATGCTGGCGGTGAATGCTCGGCCACCGCCATACGTGCGCTGATTAAACAAATGGTGGCAGAAGAAAATATTAAAAAGCCTCTTTCTGATAGTCAGTTTAGCGACATTTTAGCCAAACAGGGCATTGTCGTCGCGCGTCGCACCATCGCCAAATATCGCGAATCCTTAAATATTCCACCTGCCAATTTACGCAAGTCGTTGTAAGTCATCGGCAGTGCTTAATCGGTTTTATAAAAGCTAATGTACAAACGCTCTGTTTCCTAAAAAATCCATGTGCTTTAATACATGCCTCAGAAGCCAATATCCATGAGGTCTACAGGGCAGTGCATTTTAATGCTTAATTAATATTTAAAATATTTGCACAATTAGCCCGCTTGGCTAGTTGCACTGTATTGCCAAAGGTGTACACTAAAATTGTTCAATAAGATTTCTCTCCTACTTATTCGGATGTTAAATCTTGGCGGACAAACTCAAAAAGGAGCAAGTCATGAATTTACAATTAACTGGACATCACTTAGAAATTACTCCTGCAATGCGTGAATATGTGCAAAGCAAACTAATAAGAATCCGTAATCACTTTGATCATGTGATAGACGTGAAAGTTACCATGAGTGTAGAAAAGCTCGCCCAAAAAGTAGAGGCTACATTGCACGTACCAGGCAACGATTTACATGCCGAGTGCATCGACGAAAATATGTATAGCGCGATTGATATGTTGACGGATAAATTGAACCGCCAAGTATTGAAACATAAAGAAAAGCACGGCAGCCACCACAAAGCTAATGGTGCGGTGAAACATCAAAACATAGAGCAACCTCCAAATACTGAGCAACAATCTATTAATTAACTTTATGGCTACATTCTATGGCTAAAATAGACGTAGCCAAACTTTTTAAGGAAACCCGCCTCAAGCTCAAACTCAACTGGGTTGCTGGGCTTGATGGCGGTGACAACCAACTCAATTCCAAACAAGTCACTAAGCCATCTCTGGCTTTAATTGGCCACTTAAATTTTGTGCACCCCAATCGGGTGCAAGTGATGGGCTGTGCTGAGATGGATTATCTGCGTAGCTTAAGCATTATTGCCATGCAGCAAGCCATTACCAATTTGTACTCTACCGATTTGGCCGCAGTAGTGATTGCAAATGGTGAAAAGCCACCCCATGAACTCATCAGCGCCGCCAATAGCTTTAATACCCCGTTATTTACATCGCCCATGCAAAGTCCGCAACTAATGGATTTATTGAGCCACTATTTAACGCAAGTGATGGCTGAATCCACCAGTTTGCATGGCGTTTTTATTGAGGTACAGGGCTTTGGCGTGATGATTAAAGGCAATGCGGCGATTGGTAAAAGTGAATTAGCCTTAGAGCTCATCACGCGTGGTCATCGCCTAATTGCCGATGATATTGTAGATTTTTATCGTATCTCGCCAGAACGCATTGAGGGTCGTTGCCCTGCCTTGCTACAAGATTTTTTAGAAGTGCGCGGCTTAGGTATATTAAACATTCGCGCACTGTTTGGCGATAATTCAGTCAAGCCCACCAAGCCACTCGATTTAATTATCCAATTAGAATTAGCCGATTTACAGAAACCGCAGGAATTGGATAGACTGAACGTAAAAATGCAACATGAACGTGTGCTGGATGTGCCCATCAGCAAAGTGGTGATTCCTATTGCGGCAGGTCGCAATATTGCAGTGCTGGTCGAGGTGGCGGTGCGCAACCATATTCTGCTATTGCGCGGTGTAAACGCAACGCAACAGTTTACTAAGCGGCAAAAACAAATGATGCAAAAAGAAGCTAAACCAACTATATTAATTAAACCCGTATTAGCTAAAAGCATCACAAGCAAAACCAAACAAATTAAGAAGGCTTAAACTTTGCAACTGATTATCATCACTGGGCTTTCTGGCTCTGGCAAAAGTATTGCCCTGCGCGTACTAGAAGATAGTGGCTATTACTGCATCGACAACCTGCCTGCGACGCTATTGCCACAGATTTCGCACCATTTAGACTCCGTCAGCCAACACAAAGTCGCGATTAGCATTGACAGCCGCAGTGCTGCGCTAGAGGCCTTACCTAACGCAGTGGAGATGCTTAAAAATAGCGATATTTCTGTTGAGCTATTATTTTTAGAATCATCAGTAGAAACCTTGGTAAAACGCTTTTCTGAAACACGGCGCAAACATCCACTCAGTGACGCCAATACCACCCTTGCAGAAAGCATATTGCACGAGCGGGAACTGCTGGCGGGCTTAGTAGGCTTCGGCCACCATATAGATACCAGCAATTTAAGCGCCAACACGCTACGCAGCTACATTCGCGAGCTGATTTTAAAAACGGACGAGTCAGCTAAAGGTAATGGTTTGGTTTTACTGTTTAACTCGTTTGGTTTTAAAAATGGTATCCCGCTTGATGCCGATTTTGTATTTGACGTGCGCAGCTTGCCTAACCCGCATTACGACCCCATATTAAAGCCATTAACAGGCAAAGATGAGGCAGTGCAGGTGTTTTTACAGCGTGAGCCTAACGTGAATGAAATGCTGGCAGACATTCAAAAGTACATAGAAAAATGGCTGCCTAGCTTTGTAGAAGATAACCGCAGCTACCTGACGGTGGCTATTGGCTGCACGGGTGGTCAGCACAGGTCGGTGTATTTTGTAGAGCAACTTGCTCATTATTTTGGGGACGCGCACTTAAGCCAACAAAAGCAACAAGTGATGATAAGACACCGTGAGCTTGATTAGCTAGCTTAATTATTTTGGTTGAATTGTTTGTTTAAAAGGTAAAGCAACATGATAGGTATTTTAATTATTGCGCATGGCAGTTTGGGTGAAAGCTTGATTCATTGTGCCAGCCATGTACTTGGTAAAACACCGCCGCAGTTAGCTTATTTTGCAGTAGGCACTGATGACGATCCGACAGACTTACTGCCCAAAGCACAAACCGTGTTAGAAAGCTTAAACACTGGTGAGGGTGTGATTGTGCTCTCAGATATGTATGGCGCCACGCCATGCAATTTAGTCACTAAGTTACTCTCTCCCAGCCATGTAGAAGGTGTCGCAGGGGTGAACCTGCCTATGCTAGTACGTGTGTTGAATTATCGCGATAAGCCGATGAAAATATGCATCGCCAAAGCAATCAGCGGCGGACGTGATGGCGTGGTGCATTTTACGAAAACTGGTTGTGACCACCATGACAAACCCACTGATAGGTCCGTGGCATGATTCAACAACAAATTGAGATTATCAACAAACTTGGCCTGCATGCACGCGCCAGCAGTAAGCTCACACAAACTGCCAGCCAATTTAATAGTGAAATATGGATAGAAAAAAATGGACGCAAAGTCAACGCCAAAAGCATTATGGGGGTGATGATGCTGGCGGCTGGTAAAGGTAGCTTTATAGGCTTAGAGGCGAATGGCGCAGATGAAGTTGAGGCCATGTCAGCGCTACAAGCCTTGATTAACGACTATTTTGGCGAGGGCGAATAAGTTGCCACCAAAACACACAAAGCCTAGCGCACTATCTAGCTCCCCTGCTAACGCGCAATCTAGCTTTAGCATGCACGGCATAGGCGTATCTAGCGGTATTGCCATAGGGCGCGCGCATCTGGTCTCAAACGCCTTACTAGAGGTGGTGCATTATCAGCTACCGCAGCACTTACTTGATAATGAAATTAAACGCTTTGAAAACGCCATCAACACGGTAAAAAAAGATTTAGAGCGGATTCGACATTCACTTTCTAAAAATGCGCCTGCTGAGTTGAGTGCATTTATTGGCACGCATTTAATGATGCTGGCCGACAAATCATTATCTGAAGTACCAAAAGATATTATTCGCAAAGAATTCTGCAATGCTGAGTGGGCGATTAAACAGCAAATGGACGATATTGTTGAGCAGTTTGAGGCGATAGAAGATGCCTACCTGCGCGAGCGCCAACACGACGTAGTACAAGTGGTGGAGCGCGTAATTAAAGTACTGCTAGGCCACCCAGCACCAGGCCAAGCAGAAATCAAACAAAATGAAAGTGCAATTATCTTGGTCGCGCATGATATTTCACCTGCTGATGCGATTCAATTTAAGCAGCACAACTTTGCCGCGTTTATCACCGATGTAGGTGGCGTCACCTCGCACACCGCCATTTTAGCGCGTAGTCTGAATATCCCGTCTATTGTTGCTTTGCAACGCGCACGTGATTTGATTAACGATGGCGAGTTGATTATTGTAGATGGCACCCTAGGTGTTGTGATTGCCAACCCATCGGCAGAGATTTTGGCCGAATACAAGTTGCGCCAAGAGCAATTTGAGCTTGAGCAACAAAAACTAAAACGCATTAAATCCACCAAGGCGGTCACCATGTGTGGCACAGCGATTGAGTTGCACGCCAATATTGAGGTGCCAGAAGATGTGGCCGCTGTTAAGGCTTCTGGCGCAACTGGCATCGGGCTTTATCGCACCGAGTTTTTGTTTATGAACAAACGCGAAATGCCTAATGAAGAAGAGCAGTTTAAAGCCTATAAACAAGTAGCAGAGGCGATGCATGGCTTGCCTGTGACAATCCGCACGTTGGACTTAGGTGCGGACAAACAAATGAATCCAGACGCTGTATCTGAGTGTGCTAACCCTGCTTTAGGCTTACGCGCGGTGCGACTATGTTTATCTGAACCACAAATTTTTCACACACAATTACGTGCGCTGTTACGCGCCTCACATTACGGCAATATTAAAATACTCATCCCCATGCTTTCTACGCTGTCAGAGTTGCGGCAAACAAAATTATTGCTAGAACGCGCAAAATTATCTTTACGCAAACAGAACATTCCTTTTAACGAGAATATTGCGCTGGGTGGCATGATAGAAGTGCCTGCTGCAGCCATTAATGCCGAAGCATTCGCCAAAGAACTCGATTTTTTATCCATCGGTACTAACGACCTCATTCAATACACCCTCGCGATTGACCGCACCGATGACGCAGTGGCGCACTTGTATAACCCGCTCCATCCATCCGTGTTAAAACTCATTTCCATCACCATTAAAGCAGGTGCAAAGTTAGGTAAAAGTGTGGCTGTGTGCGGCGAAATGGCTGGGGATGCCAAACTGACCAAATTGTTGCTTGGTATGGGATTACGTCAACTTTCAATGCATCCTTCTAACGTGCTCAGTGTAAAACAACAAATTTTGCGTAGCCAAATGGATGAATTGAATAGTAATGCGCGCAAAGTGCTTCACCACACCGATTTAGAAAAAATTGAACCTCTTGTTGCTAAATTTAATCAGTACTAGTTGATAAAGGAATCACCATGGCCAACGACATTCAGAACGACATTGCAGCACCCAGCAACGATGACAAAAATATTGCCACTATCACCCACCTTGGCGGCACCGTGTTTTCATTTATCCCAGGTTTGCTGGTATGGATATTAAAAAAAGATGATAGTGCTTACATTGCAGACCAAGCTAAGGAAGCTCTAAATTTTCAAATTACCGTACTGGCTGCTAGCTTTATCGCAAGCATCTTGATTTGGTTGCTCATCGGCTTTATTTTATTGCCTATCATTTGGTTGCTCAATATTGTGTTTTGCATTATCGCCGCCATCTCTAGTAGCAAGGGCGAACTGTATCGTTACCCCCTATGTTTAAGACTGATCAACTAAGTGTTTGAGACCTAAATTAACTAGGTTTTATGATTAATTAAGAAAGAATTTTTGTGTCAAATCCATTACCGCACGCTTCAAATCCATTGCTTTATTTAGCAGGCCTACCCAAATTTAACGAAATTAAACCAGAACACGTTTCACCTGCATTAGACACGCTTTTAGGTGAAGGCAAACAATTAATTGATGCTCTGGCAACCAGCAGTGACAAACCTTCTTGGCATGGCTTTGCACTTAAATTAGAAGATCTAGACGAAAAAATATCACGCGCTTGGAGTCAAGTAGGCCACATGAATGCAGTGGTTAACAGCCCAGAATTGCGCGAAGCTTACAATACCAATTTGGCGAAGTTAACCGATTTTTATAGCGATTTAGCGCAAGATGAACGGCTTTACACGAAGTATCGTTCTATTCAAACCAGCGCAGAGTTTAAGTCACTCAACCAAGCCCAGCAAAAAATTATTAATAATGAAGTACGTGATTTTAAATTGGGTGGCGCAGAATTGCCTGCCGATCAAAAAGCACGCTTTAAAGTGATTAATGAAGAACTGTCTAAACTTGCCGCCAAGTTTGAAGAAAATGTACTGGACACTACGAATGAATATGCACTGTACGAAGTAGATGAAGCCAAGCTGACAGGCATTCCCGCAGATGTATTGCTAGCAGCCAAAGAGGCCGCAACCGCTGACAAGGAAGCTGGTTATAAATTTACTTTGCACTTCCCCAGCTATATACCAGTATTGCAATATGCCGATAACCGCACCTTGCGCGAAACACTCTATCGAGCCTATGCTACGCGCGCGTCAGAGTTCGGCAAAACAGAATTTGATAACACGCCAATCATTAAGCAATTGTTAAAACTGCGCAACGAAGAAGCCAAGCTACTAGGCTTTAACAACTTTGCCGAGTTATCGCTGGCGACAAAAATGGCGGACACGCCACAACAAGTCATTGAGTTTTTGCAAACGCTGGCGGCCAGTGCCAAGCCTTATGCCGAGCAAGATATGCGTGAGTTGGTTGAGTATGCCAACAAGCTTAACATTACTGATATGCAAGCATGGGATGTTGCCTATGTATCAGAAAAACTGCGCGAAGAAAAATATGCATTTTCAGATTTGGAAGTAAAGCAATACTTTCCTGAAAGCAAAGTATTGGCAGGATTATTCAAAGTAGTCGAAACCATTTTTGGCGTATTCGTGACTAAAACCGATGCGCCCACTTGGCACAAAGATGCGCATTTTTACCAAATTACCGACCAAAACAATCAGCTCATTGGTCAGTTTTACTTAGATTTATACGCCCGTAACAACAAGCGCGGTGGAGCTTGGATGGACGAAGCGATTACGCGTCGCGTGGTGGACGGCAAACTCACCACGCCAGTTGCCTACTTAACCTGCAACTTCTCTGCGCCTGTTGGCGGCAAGCCTGCACTATTTACACACGATGAAGTGATTACCATGTTTCATGAGTTTGGGCATGGCTTGCACCATATGCTGACCAAAGTGGATGATTACAGCGTTTCTGGCATCAAGGGCGTGGAATGGGACGCAGTGGAACTACCCAGCCAGTTTATGGAAAACTTTTGCTGGGAGTGGGATGTGTTGCGCCACATGACGCAACATGTAGACTCGGGTGCGCAATTACCACGCGAACTGTTCGACAAAATGGTGGCAGCTAAAAACTTTCAGGCGGGCATGCAAACAGTGCGTCAAGTGGAGTTTTCGCTATTCGATATTACGCTGCATTCTTCGTTTGATGCTAATGGCACAAAAACACCACTACAATTAATTGAAGAGATTCGTGACCAAGTTGCCGTGGTACGACCCCCCGTTTGGAACCGCTTTCCTAATAACTTTAGCCACATTTTTGCGGGCGGTTATGCCGCTGGCTATTACAGCTACAAATGGGCAGAAGTGTTAAGCGCAGATGCCTACAGCTTATTTGAAGAAAAAGGCGGTTTAAGCGCAGAAGCTGGCCAACAATTTTGGCAAGAAATTTTGTCAAAAGGCGGTAGCAGGCCAGCCATGGAATCGTTTATTGCATTCCGTGGACGCGAGCCCAGCATTGATGCACTGCTTAGGCATAACGGAATGCGCAATTGAAGCTAACACCTTTCAAATTGGCGACATGGAACGTCAATTCACTCAACGTGCGGCTACCGCATGTGTTGGATTGGTTGCGTGATAACCCAATTGATGTACTGTGTCTGCAAGAAACCAAACAAGAAGACAGTAAATTCCCCTATGCTGACCTGAAAGAGGCGGGTTATAAGGCTGTGCATGCGGGCCAAAAAACCTATAACGGTGTCGCCATTTTAAGCAAGCACGACATGACCGATGTGGAGCACGGTATCGCAGGGCTTGATGACGAGCAAAAGCGCGTGATTGCTGCGACGATAAACGGCATACGTGTTGTTTGCGTTTACATTGTGAATGGCCAAGCGGTTGATTCAGAAAAGTACGAATATAAGATGCGCTGGCTGGCCGCACTTATTGATTGGTTATCTGGCGAGTTAAAAAAGCACCCAAACTTAGTTTTGCTTGGCGATTACAACATTGCGCCTGAAGATCGCGATTGCCACGACCCCGCGGCTTGGATTGGGCAAATATTAGTTTCGCCACGCGAACGCGAAATGTTTGCAAAAATCACTGCACTTGGCTTGCACGATAGCTTTAGATTATTTGAACAACCTGAAAAAAGTTTCAGTTGGTGGGATTACCGCATGATGGGATTCAGGCGCAACTTTGGCATGCGCATTGATCATATTTTAGTCAGCGATGCACTAAAAAATAAATGCGAAAGTTGCATCATCGACAAAGCTCCACGCAAATTAGAACGCCCATCAGACCATACGCCTGTGGTGCTAACGATTGCTTAATTCTTGAGCAATTAAAGTACCGAGAAAATTTTAATGTCCTGTAATCCTGTATCCATAAGGCTTACAGAGCACTCAAAATAAGGCGCGCTAAAAAAGTAATCGTTTTAGCCTTTAATTTTAATCCCTAATTGTTTGAGTTTGCGATACAAATGTGTGCGCTCTAGGCCAGAAATCTCAGCCAGTTTGCTCATATTATTACTAATCACAGACATATGATGTTGAAAGTAAAAGCGCTCAAAATCATCGCGTGCTTCACGTAGTGGCAAGGCTAAATTCACGGGTGACGATTGTAGCTTAAGCGCTTGATTCTCTGGGCTACTGCTAAACTGCTCAAGCACACGAGTAACATCGGCCAGCGTAATTTTTTCTTCCAAGCTGCTCAACATTAAGTTTTGCACGACCGCTTCCAATTCTGCTAAATCGCCAGGCCAATCGGCGTTTCTTAACGCATTCAAGGCGGCGGTATCAAAGCTTTTATAAGGGGTGCCTGTGGTTTCCACCAGTAAATTAGCCATGGCTGTGGCAAGATCAGGAATATCTTCGCGATGATCGTTAAGTGCCGGCACTTTGAGTGTACTTTGTGACAGCGATTGTAGCAGCACATTGTCAAACTCAGCCTTTTCAGCTAATTGCGGTAAGCTCAAACTGCTTGCACAGACAACCCGCACTTGATATTTTTCGGCTTTAACCAGCAATAATTGCAAACCTTTTTGCTCAGTTTTATTCAGTGCGGATACTTCATCAATGTAAATGACGCCATCTTGTGCTTGTTGCAATAGTTCTAGCGGCGCGGTAGCCAGCTTTTCGTACTCAGTCAAGCCTAGCCAAGGCGTATCTTTAACATGCAAGAAGTGAGCGCAAATCTCGACACTGCCGCCCTTTTTACCGATAAGTAATAAGGAATTCTTGGTGTTCGCCACTTGTTCTAAACGTTGTTTTAGCTCGTTAATAACCAAACTTTTGCCAAAACTAGACAAATTCATCTCAGTTCTTGGGAGATTTTCAGCATGCTTTAATGCGGCATTGACTGTTTTAAGCAGCTTTTGCAGCGCGATTGGTTTCTCTAAAAAATCAAACGCCCCAATGCGCGTGGCCTCGACTGCAGTATCTATGGTGCCGTGACCAGACATCATCACCACTGGCATCGTCAATAGCCCCGCATTGCCCCACTCTTTCAGCAAACTGATGCCATCGCAATCTGGCATCCAAATATCTAGCAACACCACATCTGGCCGTTGTTTTAAGCGTGCATCTCGCGCAGCTTGGGCATTTTCTGCCAGCGTTACCTGAAAACCTTCATCCAGCAAAATGTCTTGTAATAACTCGCGGATACCAATTTCATCATCAACGACTAAAATATTTCTTGATGCCATGTTTTACTTCCTTTTAATATTGCTTTTATGCTTGTTTTGCCACGTTTTGTTTCGTCATGCTTTGCTTACTTGCTACTTTACGCATGGGCGGTTTTTTAGCAGGCAGTTTTTTATCAGTAGCTTTGGTTTTACTGCTCAATTCTGTTGCAGTGATGACGACTTTAGTTTTTTCTATCGGCAACAGAATACCAACACAGGCACCACCTGTCGCGTTGTTTTCTATTTTAATTTGGCCATGGTGTTCTTCAATCATCTTTTTAACAATGGCCAGCCCTAAGCCAGTGCCATGCGCTTTGGTGGTGACATAAGGCTCAAACGCGTGCGCCAGCAAATCTGGCGGAAAGCCTTGTCCGTTGTCTTTCACTGACAATTTAATGGCCGTTTCATCAAACGATGTTTCCACCAAAATCTCAGGGTTTGGCGTTTGTTTCAGCGCGTCCTGCGCGTTTTGCATCAGGTTATGTAAGACCTGTCTTAGCATCGTCGCATCACCTCTAATATCGGGCATATCGGGCATTAAATGGTAAGTAATTTTGGCTTGCTCATTATTGTCTGAATTACCTTCGTATAGCGCTGAAACATCCTTGATGAGTTTATTAATATTCAACTTGCTTAAAATTGCCGATGGCGCGCGCGCATATTCGCTAAATTCGTTCACCATACCTTTCATGGCCGTTACTTGATTGACAATGGTATCAGTTGCGCGTTGCAACATATGGGCATCATCGGTGTTTAATTTTGCGCTCAGCTTATGTTGCAAGCGCTCTGCCGACAACTGAATCGGTGTGAGTGGATTTTTAATTTCATGTGCCAAACGCCGTGCCACCTCACCCCAAGCTGCATCCCGTTGGGCTTGCGCCATCGTTGTTATATCATCAAACACCACCACAAAGCCGTTGCCTGCTGTAGCAGGTAAACGAGTAGCACGCACTAGTAATAGCTGCTTGCCTTGTGGGTGGATGATTTCAAGCTGCTTAGTCAGCTCTTGTTTTTCTTGCTCTTTGTTTTTAGTGAGATCGAAGTGCGATTGTAGTAACTGCACGAACTCCGTTAAAAACGGTTGGCTTTTGCCAATGTGGCTAAAATGCTGGTTTTCAAACTGTGCAAGTTGCAAGCCCAATATATTGCTGGCGATTAGGTTGTAGGTGCGTAACTCGCCTTGCTCGTTCATCGCCAGAACCCCAGATGACAAGTGCGCCAAAATGGTTTCCAAATAACCACGGGCCGCTTCTACACGCGCTCTATTTCTTTCAGTCGCCTTAGTGGCATCATCCAGTTGTCGCGTCATGCTGTTAAAGGATTTCACCAACACGCCCAGTTCATCCTTGCCATGTTCTGGCAGCATTTTGCTGTAATCACCCGTGGCAATCGCGCGCGTACCCTCAGCCAGAACTGTCAGTGGCTGTGTAAGCCGGCGGCTTAGCACAAAGGCAATCGCCAGCGCAGATAGCATGGCCAGCATCAGCACTAATGTGAGCGTGAGCTTAAAAATATCTTTCAACGAATCGCGACTATACGAAAGCTCTTGATAGTCGCGGTACACCTCTTGCACCGCCTCCGCCGTGTTAGAAAGCGATTTTGGTACTGGCTGCAACAACTGCAGAATACGCGTTTCTCCGGCAAGCTCTTGTATGTTGACAGGTGCTAATACACGTAAGTACAAGCCCTTATTCGGTATCGGCTCTATTTTTCCATAAACGCGATTTTGCGCTTGGCGTAGCTGTGGGATACTTGGCAGATCAGGCAAAAAGCTATTTGGGTCGCTACTCGACACTGAAATGATACGACCTTGCGGCGTCAGTAACGTAGCATCCTGAATGCCCGATTTTTCACGTAAATCGTTTAGCATACTAAAGTGACTGCGCGTTGGCTGAAAAGCTAAGTTAATCGCGATGCTTTCAGCTTTATTTTCCAAATCTTGCAACATAATATCTAAAGCGCGCTGACCTAAACTTAGACCACCATCTAGCGCCGATTCCACTTTAACGTTAAACCAAGATTCGATAGACCGCGTTAAAAAGTTCACCGAAACCAAGTAAACAATCAGCCCAGGAATAATCGCCATCAACGCAAATGCACTCAGATAACGCAGGGTAAGACGGCTACCCATCACACCATTGCGGATTTTTTTTGTGAGCTGCCATAATTGATAGCTAATCAGCAATATCAACACGCCAGCCAACGCGATATTAAGGTACAACAAAATTTTGTAATATTCGCCAGAGACGGCTGTGTTGGCACTCGCGAGCGAGAGCAAGTACAACAGCACCAAGCCTAAGGCAACGCTGATAAACACAATATATCGCATTTACATTACCATCTTATTTAAATAACCATCACTGCTTAAACTCTTTACTGCTTGATTCTTTGCTAGGCGACTCTTTGTTATGCAACTCTTTTAAGTCCCACTCAAACTTTTCAGAGGTTAAATTCCACTTTTCGGAGCCGATGGCATCAACCTGAATGGCCTTAGGCAGCTTGTTTTGGTCTAGGCGAATCAACAAGGCCGCCCGATAAAGCTCGCCTTTTTCTAACAGCGATTTATCTACCACTTTCCATTCGCTTAGGCTTATTAAATCTTTTATCGCCTCACCCAACGATTCAAAACTTTGTTGATGTTTGCCGCGATTCACCAAATATTGGCGCGTAAGTGCATGATAACTCAGCGTGATATTTTGCGAGGTAGTCACCACTTCGTCGTCAAACCAGTATTCGCGAGGGCTGACAATTTGAAATTCCACCACAAAATTAAGTGGCACGCCTTTATTCACCGCCTCTTCAATGTCTTTATCCAAACTCATCGTTACATCGGCAGTTAAGCTGTAAAAATCGTCTTGCGCGTGTAGTTCGGCCGTTTTGATTTGAATAGCACTGCTAGCAAAAGCAAGCGAGGCTGCGCTACCTAGCCACAATGCCAACACTAACTGCGTGCTAATTTTTTTGCAGTAGCGCGTAAAATAAGCCGTCATGCTGACCATTGGGGATAAGTTGTACACTTTTGGCATCTTGAACATACTTTGTATCAATGTTGTTATCAACGTCCTTAGTCAATAAAAGTGGCAACTGGGTTGCATCTGCATTGTTTTTCAAAAAATTGTCAATTTGCTGTTGATTTTCTTCATTAAAAATCGAACAAGTGAC
>JAABQZ010000029.1 GCA_011391175.1 Methylophilaceae bacterium
TATTACTTTGGTTAACACGTGGCAAAGCTTGCCTCAAAGCTAACTTGGCTAAGCAGGTTAGTATCAATGCAGAAAATCTACCCTATAACCAAGCCTTTTTGTCCTGGTTAAAAGAAAAAAAAGATGAAGGCAGACACATTGTGTTATCTACAGCTTCTCATTTTAGCCATGCAAATGCAGTTGCAATACATGTAGGATTATTCGATGAGGTGATCGCCACAGATGATAGTATTAATCTAGCGGGCAAACACAAATCAGAAGCTTTGGTTACAAAGTACGGAAAGCAAGCCTTTGACTATGCTGGAAATAGTAGCGCTGACTTGCATGTTTGGGAAAGTGCGCGAAATGCTATTGTTGTCAATGCTCCGTTAAGTTTGGTAAGAAAAGCCCAAGCCAAACATCATGTGGAAAAAATATTTAATAAAAAAAAGCTTACGTTTAAGTCCATTCGGCACACATTTAGAGTCCATCAATGGTTAAAAAATGCCTTACTGTTTGTCCCGATGCTGGCAGCACATGAATTTACAGATTACAACACTTGGATTTCTCTTATTATTGCATTCGTTTCCTTCAGTCTATGTGCTTCCGCTGTATACATAGGTAATGATTTGCTAGATTTAAGTAGCGATCGCTTACACCCTCGAAAATCTCAGCGCCCATTCGCCTCTGGTGATGTGCCGATAGTGGTAGGGGTTATTCTAATTCCAATACTACTTATAATTAGTGGCTTACTCGCCAGTTATCTTAATCCTGATTTTATGTTTTGGTTGGTACTATATTTTTTACTAACTTGTGCTTACTCCTTATACATTAAGAGAATTGTGCTCATTGATTGCATGACTTTAGCAGTACTCTATACATTAAGAATAATTGCGGGTGCCGCCGCCGCAGTGATGAGTTTGTCCTTGTGGCTGCTCGCTTTTTCAATATTTATATTTTTTTCACTCGCCTTCGTGAAACGATATGCTGAATTAAAGGCACATACACTCAAAGAGCGTGATTTAGTGCATGGCCGGGGATATTACACATCAGATGCCCAGCTTGTGCAAATATTAGGCATTGCTTCTGGACATTCAGCTTTAGTAATTTTAGCGCTTTATCTGAACAGCGAGGCAGTATTAAGTCTCTATAGCAATCCCAAAGTCATTTGGGCTGCGATTCCTATTATGTTGTTTTGGATCAGTTGGGTTTGGATAAAGGCACATCGAAATGAAATGAATGACGATCCCTTAGTTTTTGCTGTGAAAGACCCAACCAGCCTATTAGCAGGGCTTATGCTTGCGCTTGTTTTATATGTGGGTGCGGTTGGTTTGCCATGGTTAAAGTAAGTTCATGGGGTAGGTTAAGTGCCTATCAACATGATGTTCATTACTTATCCACATCACAAAATTTGGGTAGAACAAGTGGTCTAGGCATTGCCTACGGCATGGGGCGTAGCTATGGCGATGAGTGCTTAAATCCAAATGGTAAGTTATGGAACACCACTTTACTCGATAACTTTATTAGTTTTGATCAAGCAACAGGGGTATTGCGTTGTCAGGCAGGGGTGCAATTGCTTACCATTAACCAACTGACAATTCCAAGAGGTTGGATGCTAGCAGTGACGCCTGGCACACAATTTGTGACGGTGGGAGGCGCAGTTGCTAATGACGTGCATGGTAAAAATCACCATATGTACGGCTCTTTTGGGCATCACGTGCTTGAGTTAACCTTGCAGAGAACAAGTGGTGAAATCATCATCTGTAGCCAGCGTTCAAATAAAGAATGGTTTGAAGCAACAGTAGCTGGTTTCGGCATGACAGGCGTCATATTAGAAGTTGCGTTGCAACTAAAAAATGTAGATGGACCTTGGTTAGACACAGAAACAATTCCTTTTTCTAATTTAACTGAGTTTTATCAGTTATCAGATGCATCTGAAAAAGAATGGGAATATACAGTTTCATGGATAGACTGTACCAGCAAAACAGGCGCAAAAGGATTGTTGATGCGTGGAAACAATGCAAAGGGCATCGTTAAGCCACAACCAAAAAGTAAAAAGCTAAATGTTCCATTCGCCTTGCCTTTTTCGTTAGTGAATCAATTGTCATTAAAGCCATTTAACACGCTTTATTATCACCTAAATTGCTTAAAACAAAGAAAGCAGGTGGCGCATTACGAATCATTTTTCTACCCATTAGATAATATTCGAAATTGGAATTTAATCTATGGAAAGAAGGGATTCTTTCAATACCAAGCGGCTATTCCGCATCACGATAGGTTTGATGCAGTTGATGCGATGCTAAAGCAAATTGCTAAAGTGAACATGGGTTCATTTCTGGCGGTACTTAAAACGTTTGGGAATGTAAAACCAGCAGGGCTGATGAGCTTTCCGATACATGGGGCAACTTTAGCGCTAGATTTTAGCAATGGTGACGAGCGTACCCTAAAGTTATTTTCTAGCTTAGATGCTATTGTGCGCGAAGCAAAAGGCCGTATTTATTTAGCGAAAGATGCATGTATGCCAAAAGAATTATTCGAAGAGGGTTATCCAAGGCTACAAGAATTTCTTGCTTATCGAGATGCTGGGATAAGTTCAGCTTTATCAAGAAGATTAATAGGAAGCTAAATTTCATGGCTAAAATGAAAAAAATTGTGGTGATTGGTGGCACATCGGGCATCGCGCATGCATGCATGCGTATTTGGAATCAAAATGCAGTTGAAATTACCCTTGTTGTGCGCGATAAAGACAAAGGACAGTTAATTGCAGATGATTTACGAGTGAGAAATCCTAATTCAATTATTGATATATTAGAAACGAATTTTTTAGACGCAAAGAGGGTTTTAAGTACGGTACAAACTGTTGAAAGCGCAGGAGCTCCAGATATTGTGTTAATTGCTCATGGTTCTTTGCCGGATCAACAAAAATGTGAGGAGAATTTAGACGAAGCCCAAGCTGCATTGGTGATTAATGGCGTATCCCCCGTTCTATTTGCTGAAGCTTTCGCGAAAGGTATGCTGAAGCGCGACTATGGTCAATTGGCTGTCATCGGCTCTGTCGCGGGCGATAGAGGGCGCAAATCCAACTATGTTTATGGTTCTGCCAAAGGACTTGTTGCAAGATATGTACAGGGGATGCAGCATAGGCTTGCAGCTACTAATGTAAAAATTGTACTCATTAAGCCTGGACCAACGCTGTCTCCAATGACGCATCACCTAGCAAGTCAAGGTGCTAAAGGTCTAGCGAGTCCAGAAGAGGTTGCAGATGTTATTGTAAATGGAATGGAAAAAGGCAAAACAGTCATTTATGCACCTAAAAAGTGGAAACTGATTATGTTGATAATTATGCATATTCCAGACTTTATTTTTAAAAAAATTAATATCTAACTCAAAGGCTAATTGCTTTTTTAATATCAATATATTTCATGTCTATTATCAACCGCTTTTCAGCATCTGTATCCCGCCCAAATACACTTTTGTTTACAGGTGTACTTGTTGCTGTTTTATGCCTATTTTTTAGATTACATAGTGGTTTAGATATAGATAATTACTTATGGGCAGAAGACGGTGAAATATTTTTCGGTGCTGCCAGTAAACTCGGTATTCAATCTTTATGGACACCTTATGCTGGATATATTCACCTATATCCCAGAGTGGTTGCTTGGCTAGCAAATTACCTTCCACTTGCGTATATTCCTAAAGTTTATTTTTTTGCTTGGGCGTTAGCATTTTTAGCCTCAGTTTATGCCATTACCTATTGTGCAATTAAAACCAAGCTTAATTACTTCAATATCATTTTTTTGATGGTATTTATCATTTTGCAACCAAATGATAGTGAAGTGTTTTTCAGTTTAACCAACTCTCAATGGTTGCTTGGCTTGGCGCTGACAATCATCCTCGCTACCCAACATGCATTGAAGCTGAATATATCTAGATTGATTTTTGTGGTAATTGCTTGTCTGACTGGGCCTTTTTCTATTTTAGTGACGCCTCTCGTTATATTAAAAGTGATGCTTCAAAACAATTTTAATAAGAACAAAGCCTTTTATTTAAGCATCATTGCTTGCGCAATAATCCAAGTGGTTTTCATTCTTTATACAGGGCGGGTTGCAGGAGCACCCATGAATCTTAGTCCCGTTGCTTGGATTAAGTCATACTTAATTGTTCTATTGTTTGGTGCAAACAATGCTTTAACATTACTCTTTGCTTTTACTTTCTGGTCCGCCGTTTTTTATGCTTTATATCAACGAGTTAATGCACTGGAAAAACCAAATACAAAGGAAGTTCTCTATTTGGTGTTTTTTCTTTTTATTGCATGCCTATTACATATCACGGCTGATTTTTATGCACTTAAAGATCCATACGCAATACTTGCAATGGCTAAAACGGGTGGTGGTCGATACACCTTTGCACCGTATGCTTTGCTGTTCTTTGCTGCAATCTTACTTGCACAGCCTTTTAAAAAAACCAACATCATCATTATTGGTAGTGCTTTAATCATCAGCATGTTGCAATTTTATGTGGCTGACCGTTCCAATATGTACTTTAATTCTTTTGCTCGCTTTGCTGAGTATGAAAATGTAATTATCCCAATTAATCCAGTGTATTCAACATACCCTGGTAACCATATTAATGCGGCCACAAAGCATACCCAAAAATTGAGCGATTTGTCCTCACAGCCACTTACATTTCATCAGAAAGATGAGCTCAATACTAATGCGAATATGCCTAAAAGCTTTATCTCAGACAAGCCCGTTAGCTGTAAAAATACATCGGATATTGCTATTGAATTAAATCTGGTCAGAGATGCTGCTGGTTGGCTCACTTTATACTGGAACGAAAAAGGGCCTGTTTTCGATAAAGAATCGATTAAACGTTATTACCCTGCTGGGAAGATTACAGCGCAATTTGCTTTTCCAGCCTTTGTACAATCTAATCACCTAGCGCTGTTATTTGAAGATGAATCAAGTAATGTCACAATAACTAAGGCGGTCGCATACTGTATTCCTAAACATGAAAAATAGAAAAATTATATTGCCCGGTGGTGCTGGTCTTGTTGGCCAGAATTTAATTGCGCGACTTAAAATTAAAGGTTATGAAAATATTGTTGTGATTGATAAGCACAAGGCAAACCTGAGTGCTTTAAAACAAGTACAACCACATATAGAAGCCGTTTTTGCAGATTTAGCTGAATTGGGTGATTGGCAGAAACACTTTCAAGGTGCTGATGCAGTCGTCATGTTACAAGCTCAAATTGGTGGAAATGATTATCAGGATTTTGTGCGCAACAATGTCGATGCAACGCAACATATTTTAAGCTTGATTAAACTTCACAAGATTCCACAGCTTGTGCATATCAGCTCCTCTGTAGTTGAATCAGTAGCGGATGATTTTTATACAAACACAAAAAAAGACCAAGAGCGCATGGTGTTACAAAGTGGCATTGCCTGCCCAATATTACGACCCACGCTAATGTTTGGTTGGTTTGACCGTAAACATCTAGGTTGGTTATCACGTTTTATGGCGAAGGTTCCAGTTTTCCCAATTCCAGGACATGGTAAATATATGCGCCAACCTTTATATGTAGGCGATTTCAGTAATATCATCATTAGCTGCATAGAAAACTCGCATTTAAATGGAATTTATAATATTTCAGGTCATGAAAAAATTGATTATATCGATATGATTCGCGAGATTAAGCGCGCTACAGGCGTCAAAACCATAATTGCTAAAATCCCATTCAATCTGTTTTACGCTTTAATTTGGACGTGGGGATTATTTGATAAAAATCCGCCATTCACCACACAACAACTTTCAGCACTTACAGCTAAAGATGAGTTTGAAGTGATTGATTGGCCAAAAATCTTCGGTGTGCCGTATACCCCTTATACAAAAGCGCTAGATGAAACATTTAATCATCCTGTATATAGCAAAATTGTCATGGAGTTTTAAATGGGGCAACGAATAGCAGTGTTAGGTGCAGGCCCTATGGGTTTAGCTGTAGCTTACCAGCTGGCCCGTGATGGCCACCAGCCCATTGTATTTGAGGCGGATGACCGAGTGGGCGGCATGACCGCTGCGTTTGACTTCTCAGGACTTACCATCGAAAGGTACTATCATTTCCATTGCATTTCTGATCATGCTTTTCTAAAAATATTAGATGAGCTAGGGATTGCAGACAAAATGCATTGGGTGGAAACCAAGATGGGTTATTGGTATCAAGGGATGTTGCAGCCTTGGGGCAATCCAATTGCATTGCTAAAATTTAAAGGCCTGAGTTTTATCGCCAAGTTTAGGTATGGCTTACATGCTTTTTTATGTACTAAGCGCAATGATTGGAAGCCATTAGATAATTTAGATGCCGTTGAATGGATTAAACGCTGGGTAGGCGAAGAAGCTTACGAAGTGTTGTGGCGAAGATTATTTGATTACAAGTTTTATGATTACAGCAATAACCTGTCAGCAGCTTGGATATGGAGTCGTATTCGGCGTATTGGTCGCTCTAGATATAGTCTGTTTAGAGAAAAACTTGGTTATTTAGAAGGAGGTTCTGATACTTTGTTACAGGCATTGCATCAAGATATTAAATCTCATGGTGGTGAAGTTAGACTTACTTCGCCTGTCTCAGAAGTCGTAATCACTGACAATCAGGTAGTCGGGGTTAAGTCTGGTGAGCAGTTCATTCCGTTTGATAAAGTCGTCAGCACTGTTCCAATTCCTTATATCCCTAAACTGATGCCAAACCTGCCTAGTGACATCATAGACCAGTTTAAAGCGCTAAAAAACATCGCGGTGGTGTGTGTGATTGTTAAGCTGCGAAAAGCTTTAACAGAAAATTTCTGGTTAAATACCAACGACCCTGAAATGGATATTCCCGGATTAGTCGAATACAGTAATCTTCGTCCATTAAATGATCATGTTGTGTATGTACCATTTTACATGCCAGGTGAACATCCTAAATTTTCTGAGCCTAATGAAGCATTCACTGACAAAGTGAAGCGCTACTTAAAAAAAATCAATCCTGCACTCAATGACGATGATTTTATTGATATTCGTGCTAGCCGTTATAGATTTGCGCAACCTATATGCCAACCCAGTTTTTTAGATGGGTTACCAAGCGCTAAACTACCAGTTAAAGGCCTGTGGTTGGCAGATACGTCTTATTATTATCCTGAAGATAGGGGTATTTCTGAAAGTATAGACTTTGGAAGGAAGATGGCGACTGATGCAGCGAGTTCTTAAGTTGTTCTCCTCTCGTGAGTTCGTACTTTTTTTATTTACTGGCGGAACAGCTGCAGCAGTGAATTTTTGCTCAAGGTTTTTTTACAATCAATGGTTTAGCTTTTCTACTTCTATAGTAATAGCCTATATTACAGGGATGATAACTGCCTATTTATTAGCAAAAGCGTTTGTATTTAAAGCAAGTAAGCAAACCGTAAGTCGATCCATCTTCTTTTTTGTTCTTATAAACATTTTTGCAGTCTTGCAAACTTGGGCAATTAGTATGTGGTTAGCATATCAAGCTTTGCCAGCATTACATATTCTTGAATATAGTCATGAAATTGCCCATGCTATCGGTATTGTCGTACCCGTTTTTACAAGTTATGTAGGCCATAAACGGTTCTCTTTTAAATGAGAAAAATTGATTATGCTGCTCTTCCCAGTTTTAGAAATTTTTAAGTGAGATTTAATGCGTATTGCCTATTTTATTAACCAGTACCCCAAAGTGAGTCACAGCTTTATTCGACGTGAAATCCTTGCATTGGAGCGTTTAGGCATGACTGTCCAGCGCATCGCTTTGAGAGGGTTGAATGACACATTGGTTGATCCGGACGATATAAGCGAGCGTTCAAACACACAGTACGTGCTGGATGAAGGTCTGTTTAGCGTATTGTTGTCCGTTGTTAAAGTGCTTTTTTTAAGCCCCGTTACATTTTTTTTAACCTTGAAACTAGCATTAAAAATGGGTTGGCGCGCCGATAGAGCGTTGCCATATCACTTGATTTACTTTGCGGAGTCTTGTCAGGTTTTTCTTTGGATGAAAGCTTTTGGTGCGCAACATGTACACGCACATTTTGGTAGCAACTCGGCAGAGGTTGTCATGCTGGCCCATGCCTTGGGTGGGCCGCCTTACAGTTTTACTGTGCATGGCCCAGAGGAATTTGATAAACCACAAGCGCTTAAGCTTGCTGAAAAAATTAAGCAAGCGGCCTTTGTTGTCGCAATAAGCTCTTATGGCAGAAGTCAGCTATTTCGCTGGATAGACAGCCAATATTGGCACAAAGTAAAAATCATTCACTGTGGGCTTGAGCAGTCTTTTTATGCGGATGCCGCCCCTGATTTTCCAAGCAAAGCCCGAATGGTCTGCGTTGGGCGATTATGTGAACAAAAAGGGCAGCTTTTGTTGCTAGAGGCATGTCGAAACTTAAAAGAAAAAGGCATTGAGTTCGATTTGGTGCTGGCGGGCGATGGGGAAATGCGACCTGAGGTTGAGCGGATGATTGCAGTTTATGGCATCAGCGATCATGTGAGAATCACGGGCTGGATCAGTAGTCAGCAAGTACGAGAAGAAATTCTCGCATCGCGTGCAATGGTGTTGCCAAGTTTTGCCGAAGGTTTACCGGTTGTCATTATGGAAGCAATGGCACTTAAGCGTCCAGTCATCAGCACTTATGTGGCAGGAATCCCAGAGCTAGTAGTGGATGGGGGGTGTGGTTGGCTAGTGCCTGCGGGGTCGGCATTAGAGCTGACCAACGCAATAGAAGCGATGCTTTCTGCACCTCATCAGCAGTTAATAGATATGGGGGAAGCCGCTTATCATCGCGTTAAGCAGCAGCATGATATCAATACAGAGGCCAGCAAGTTGGCAGCCTTGTTTGCTGAGAGTGCTCAATGAGCTTGATTGACGTTTTTCTTTTACTCATCGCAATCTTGCTGCTAGTGCCTTGCACGGTTATATTGATTCAGGTTCTATTTGCCTGTATGCCCAGCAAGCTTGGAAATGCCAATTTGGCTGAGGATAAGACTATCGCAGTATTAATTCCCGCGCACAATGAGTCAGTTGGAATTATTGCCACACTTACCTCAATACAGTCACAATTACGACCGCAAGACAGAGTGCTTGTAGTTGCCGATAACTGTACAGACGATACGGCTGAAGTCGCTGAAAATAATGGGGTTGAAGTCATCAGGCGCCAAGATTCAGAAAACCGAGGTAAAGGCTACGCCTTAGACTTTGGATTAAAACATCTTTCTCAAAATGCGCCAGATGTTGTCGTTATTATTGATGCGGACTGCTTGCTAGAAGTAAACGCATTGAGTCAGCTGGCAGCAAATGCCTTGCACTATGAAAGACCGGTGCAAGCTTTGTATCTTATGTACGCTAAAGGAAATAATTTAAAGTCTAAAATTGCTGAATTTGCCTGGTGCGTAAAAAATTTGGTACGACCACTTGGTTATGCCAATTTAGGATTGCCTTGTCAGCTAATGGGCACTGGTATGGCTTTCCCGTGGGCCACAATCTCAAAAGCAGACTTAGCCAACGGCAATATAGTTGAGGACATGAAGTTGGGAATCGACTTGTCAATCGCAGGAATGCCGCCTATTTTTTACCTACAATCAAAGGTGACTAGCTACTTTCCTATAGCATCAGAGGTGCAGTCTGGTCAAAAAGTGCGCTGGGAGCATGGTCATTTGGCCATGATATTTGCGGAATCCCCTAGATTATTAGGTCATGGCATACTTAAGCGCGACATCAATTTATTGGCAATGGCATTTGATCTGGCTGTACCACCGCTAGCCTTATTAGTGATGCTTTTGCTTGGCTTTGCTGGCATAACTGGAGCAATCCTAATGTTGTATGATGTAGGGCAATTAGCATTTCAGCTCACATTGTTTTCTCTGGCTGGTTTAACTGGTGCAATTGCCATTGCATGGTGGGGTTGGGGTAAAAATATTATTTCGTTGTCCACATTGTTACTAGTGCCGATTTACATAATATTAAAAATTCCTCACTACGTTAAGTTCTTGTTTAAAAGACAAAAAACTTGGAATAAAACCGAAAGAGACTAAGGCTAATTGATGGATGATTTTGATCGTGAAGTTTATTGTATTGGCGGCTTGCCTTTTGATGCGGTAGATCTGTCGAAAACGATGAATCGCTTACGCGATGCCAAGTATAAAAAAACCACGTGTTTTTTAACGACACCAAACCTCAACTTTTTAGCTTTATCACAATGCGATGCAGATTTCCGCAGCTCAGTCTTGCATAGTGATATCGTGATTGCAGATGGCGCGCCCATAGTTTGGATAGCAAAATTGCTTGGCATACCGATTCAAGAAAGAGTAGCTGGCTCAACATTGTTTGAAGCACTGGGTAAAGAATGGCGCAGAAAAATGAAAGTTTATTTTTTTGGTGGCCCAAGTGGCGTTGCCGCCGAGGCGAGTGCACATATTAACGAGAAATCTACAGGTTTGGCTTGTGTCGGCTATTATTCGCCAGGCTTTGGAACTATAGATGATATGAGTGAAAAAACGATTATAGAAAAAATTAACCTAAGTGATGCAGATTTTTTAGTTGTCGCATTAGGCGCAAAAAAAGGTCAAGCTTGGATTGTTAATAATCTAGATAAAATCAAAGTACCTTTGGTCAGCCACCTTGGGGCAGTGATTAATTTTGAGGCAAAGCGACTAAAAAGAGCGCCTATAAGATTACAAAAAATTGGACTGGAATGGGCATGGCGTATTAAAGAAGAGCCTCATCTATGGCGACGATATTGGAACGATGGCTGGTTTTTGTTGCGGTTTTTAATGGCTAATATTTTGCCAGTCATTGTTTGGAATTGCTTTAATAAACAACGAGTAAAGCGCTTATCCCAAAAAAGTACCGTTGTTTTAGATGACAGTGGCTTCGACGCTAACTTGATTATATCCGGCGTGGTGTTAGACCCAGTTTCACCTGAAACTCGCTCAATATTGCGAGATGCTAGTTTACAAAATAAAAGTGTGCAATTGAACTTGGCTGAGGCGGAATATTTGAGTTCGGGTATGTTAGGGTTGCTCTTGCTGTTAAAAAAGCAGCTAGATAAGCAAGGTAAGCAATTGAAAATTATTGGAGTTCAGCCTAGTATGAGAAAGTTACTAGGTTGGAATTGCCTGAATTATTTGGTTGAATAATACGTTAAAAATTAAACAGTTAATAAGGCGTTAAATATGTATGAAGCATTTTATGGGTTGAAAGAGAAACCATTTTCTATTCTGCCAGATCCAGATTTCTTGTTTTTTGGTTTACGCCATAGCATGGCATACGCCATGCTGGAATACGGCGTTCAGAATCACGCAGGATTCTCGGTGATTTGCGGCGAGATTGGCTGCGGAAAAACAACACTTGTCAGGCATATGTTAAACAACCTTGGTAATGAACTCACGGTTGGAATTGTATATAACACGCATCAGAATATCGACGATTTGCTCAGTTGGATTATGTTGGCATTCAATCAGCCATACGAGGGAAAGTCCCCTTTGGCTTTATATGATGATTTTCAGCAATTTTTAATTAAATCTTATGTGGATAAAAAGCGCGTCGTACTCATTATTGATGAAGCACAAAATTTAAGCCCTAGCTCACTTGAGTCGTTGCGTATGTTATCTAACATCAATGCTGATAAAGATCAGTTGCTACAAATTATCCTAGTTGGCCAACCACAATTAAGAGACTTATTGCGTCGCCCAGATTTACAACAGTTTTTTCAGCGAGTGTCAGTTGATTTTTTCATCCCGCCATTAGAATCCTTCGAGGTTGATAAATATATTCAACATCGTTTACATATTGCTGGGCGTGATGAGCCTTTATTTACACCGGCTGCGACACGTTTGATTGGAGAGGCTTCACGCGGCATACCTCGTAGTATTAATATTCTTTGTGATACGACTTTGGTTTATGGCTACTCTACAAATGCCGAGAAAATTGACGTTAACCTAGTTCGCGAAGTAATCAAAGATCGTGCTGAGTTTGGAGTGTTAGGTGTTTAGGGGTTTATTTTGAATATATTGGTCACAGGTGGTGCTGGTTATATTGGCTCCCATACTTGCCTAGAGCTATTAAGTGCTGGATTCGATGTGTTAGTGCTGGATAATTTCAGCAATAGCAAGATGGAGTCTTTAAAGCGTGTCGAAAAATTAACTGGGCGTTCGCTAGCATTTAAAGAAGGTGACGTGCGTGATCGTCATTGCTTGCGCGAATTATTTTCTCAGCACAATATAGATGCAGTGATTCATTTCGCAGGACACAAATCAGTGGGTGAATCAGTCAGAGTGCCGCTTGCATATTATGATAATAATGTTTCTGGCAGTGTTGCATTAGCCGAAGTCATGTCTGAGTTCGGTGTTAAGCGGATTGTATTTAGTTCTTCAGCTACCGTTTACGACACGAACGATGATGCACAAATTCATGAGGACTCACCGCTTAAACCCGTCAATCCATACGGGCGCTCTAAGCTGATGGTAGAGCAAATCTATCGTGATTTGGCAGCTTCGGACAGTGAATGGAATATTGCCATTCTACGTTATTTTAATCCCGTGGGAGCGCACGAAAGTGGCTTGATTGGAGAAGATCCAAATGGTATCCCGAATAATCTAATGCCGTATATTTCGCAGGTGGCTGTTGGGCGTTTGAAAGAACTGAGTATATTCGGTTCTGATTACCCTACGATAGATGGCACAGGTGTCCGCGATTACATTCACGTTGTAGATTTGGCATTAGGACATCTGGCGGCTCTGCAAGCGCTCAACAATCATGCAGGTTTGATGACGGTTAATTTAGGAACAGGTAAGGGCTGTAGTGTGCTGGAGCTAGTAAAGGCATTTGAAACGAGTACTGGTCAGGCTGTGCCATATCGTATGGTGGCACGCAGGCCTGGTGATGTCGCAACCTGCTATGCCAATCCAAGCCTAGCCGAATCCTTATTAGGCTGGCGTGCCAAACTGGATATTCAAGCTATGTGCCGAGATGCTTGGCACTGGCAATCTATCAACCCTCAAGGTTATATCAGCAATTAAAAATGCGTATAATCGACTAGTAAGCGCTTTTACCACTAAGTTTGAAAGTGGTTAGCAGTAATATTTTAATATCCAACCACACTGACCAGTTATTAATGTATTCAATGTCTGACTCAATACGCTGAATCATTTGGTCAATCTCTTTTGTTTCTCCACGTAATCCACGCACCTGTGCGAGTCCAGTGATGCCAGGTTTAATATGATGTCGGGCAAAATAGTCAAAAATTCTTTGTGAGTATTCTTTGTCATGTTGCATGGCATGCGGCCTTGGGCCCACTAAAGACATGTCCCCTGTAAGCACATTAAATATTTGTGGTAATTCATCTAAACTGGTTTTGCGTATAAAAGCACCTACGCGAGTGATTCTGCTATCATTCTTTTCAGCTTGCTTTAACTTGCCAGCCTCTTCTTTGTGAACATACATGCTACGAAATTTCCATATTTTGAACGATTTCCCGCTCCATCCAGCACGATTCTGCCTAAAAAATACAGGGCCTGGACTGTCTAATTTAACGGCCAAGGCAACCAGAAGTAATAAAGGACTAATGACAATCAATATTAAGATTGACAGCACTCTATCTTCAATTGCTTTTTGCAATAAGCGCATACCTATTAACGGCGTTTCTGAAAGGGTCACTACAGGAATGCCAGAGATTTCTTTGACGCTGTGGTTCATCAAGCGCAAAGCAAATATGTCCGGAATCCAGTGAATAGAAACGTATTTATCTAATATATTCATATAGATATCTTCTAACGCTTTAGATGATTTAAGCGGTGTAACAATATACACGATGCTGATGTTGTACTCATCAATCAATGCTGGCAAGTCTTTAATATCACCTAAAATTAATGGGTCGCGCTTTCTGCCAGAGGTTTTTCTTCCAGAGGCAGGGGTATCATCAGGCATTTGTATAAAGCCAACGACCTGCTCCCCAATCCAAGGATTGCCAGAAATTTTTTGTTGCAAGTAGTAGGCTAGACGACTTTGCCCAACAATCAATACTTTTTCGTTTTGTTGTGGATTTAGTATAATTTTCTTATAAAGCACTCTGAATACAGCATGTAAGAGTACCTGTGTGAGGTAGCCAATCACATAAAGCTGACCCATCAAGTATCTAGAAAAGGTTTCAGTCTGCTTTGTTAAGAACGCCAATACAATTAATGACAGGAAAGTAAGTGACCATGCCTTTAATAAGTCGGTCGCTTTATCCAGAAAAGGGCCATTGCTTCTATAAATGGCAAACCTATCATAGGTGATTGCCAATGTGCCAAGTAGTATCAGTAGCATTACCATATATGGACTGGTAATACCGCCAATGTATAGATAATGATATTGAATAAGCCCGAATGTCACGCCAATCACGGCCATACCATCTAGCAATTGCTGAATCGTATTGCTTAGGTTATTGCGCCTTTGTAAGATCGTTCTTGATTTTTTTTTTCTATAAGCCATTTAGTCTTGCCGATAATTCAGTTAAAAGTTTATTAAATCGGTGGTCAATTAGTAAATTTTATCGGATATTTGTGATGCAAAGTTACTTTAATGGTACATGTTAGAATTTAGGTCAATTATAATTAATAAAACCAATTATAAAAATTGGTTTTATTCAAAGTGAGATTACTCTTCACTATGTGGTTTTCTTCTAAGCCGTGCCCAATTTTACTCGGATTGCTTCAAAATTAATATAGTTATACCAGTAAATTTAGGGCTGACCAATATTAAGTATCTGATTGATTAATAACTAATTAATTATCTCAAGTAATTCAGGGTTTGGTGGGGTGAACTTACTGGTTAATTTTCACCAAGTATCTTGGTTATTAATGCTACCCAATTGAATATAATCAATGCCCTAATAGTTTCATAATAGATAGCCAATTGGATTCATAGTACAATGAATCACCTGAAAGAATAACTTTAATTTATTAAAAATTAAGTTAATTAATAGAAAAAATATTTTATAACGTGGTGCCCGGAAGAGGACTCGAACCTCCACATCTCTCGATACAGGTATCTGAAACCTGCGCGTCTACCAATTCCGCCATCAGGGCATACTTGAATTATACAGTTGCAAACGATATTGCAGAAACAATGCGCCGAATTTTATAGAAAGCGAATAACTTGTCAACAAAAAAAAATAGAAGTAACGATCCGCATGCTTCAAGGGAGGCGGCGCAATATGACGCCCCCTTACCTAGTCGTGAGTTAGTACTCCAGGTATTAGCAGATCAAGGTGTGCCGTTGGGTCTTGAGCAAATTTATACGCTGCTGGATATCGGTTCTGATGAACGCGATAACTTTAACAAACGCCTCAACGCCATGGAGCGTGAAGGGCAAATCATGCGCAACCGTAAGGGTGCGCTGTGTTTGACTGAAAAAATTCACGCCATAGCGGGCACTGTGCAGGGTCATCCCGATGGCTTTGGCTTTTTGGTGCCTGACGACAAAACCAAACATCCTGAAGATTTATTCTTAGGTCCACGCGAGATGGCGCAAGTGATGCATGGCGACCGTGTCATGGTGCGCATGGCAGGATTGGATAGAAAAGGCCGGCCTGAAGGCAAAATTGTTGAGGTGTTAGAGCGTAGCACCAAAAGCTTAGTAGGGCGCGTGATACAAGGCCAAGGCGTGACCATTGTGGCGGCTGAGGATAAACGCATTAACCAAGATATTTTGATTCCTTACCATCTCGATATGCGCGCTAAGCCTGGCCAAGTGGTCATGGTGGAGCTGACTGAACAACCCTCCGTGCATGCGCACCCGATGGGCAAAGTGGTGCAAATTTTAGGTAACTATGCCGATAGCGGTATGGAAATTGAGATTGCGCTAAGAAAACACAAATTACCACATCAATTTTCACCAGCTGCACTCAGTCAGGCAGAGCGTATTCCCAAGTTAGTGCAAGCAGCCGATTATCAAGGCCGCATTGATTTGCGCGAAATGGCGCTGATTACCATTGATGGTGAAACGGCACGCGATTTTGATGACGCTGTGTTTGCCGAGAAGCAAGGCGCGGGCTGGCGGTTGGTGGTGGCGATTGCCGATGTAAGCTTTTACGTGAAACCTGACGATGCGCTGGATAAAGATGCGTTCGAGCGTGGCAATTCGGTGTATTTCCCTCGCCGCGTAATCCCCATGTTGCCAGAAGCACTTTCTAACGGCTTATGCTCGCTCAATCCAGATGTAGAGCGGCTGTGTATGGTGTGTGATATGCAAATTGATGCTTTCGGGGTGGTAAAACAATATAAGTTTTACCCCTCTGTCATGCGCTCCAAAGCACGCATGACCTATACCAAAGTAGCAGACATGCTAGAAAATCCACAAGGTGAAACAGCACAAGAATATGCGCACGTTATGCCGCACGCACAAAATCTGTACGCGCTATTTAAGTTGATGTTAACTCAGCGTGAAAAGCGTGGTGCCATTGAGTTTGAATCCATCGAGACCATGATGATGTTTGACGACAACGGCAAAATTGAGCGCATCGTACCGGTCAGTCGTAATGATGCGCACAAACTGATTGAAGAGTGCATGCTAGCGGCGAATGTGTGTGCAGCGGATTTTCTTAAAACACGCGAACACGCAGCGCTGTACCGTATCCATGAAGGCCCAACACCAGAGAAGCTAGAAGCTTTGCGCACGTTTATGGGTGAAGTTGGGTTTGGCGTGGGTGGTGGAGAAAAGCCACATGCCAAAGATTACAGTAAGTTAATGCAGCAAATTAAAGATCGCCCAGATGCGCAACTATTACAAACGGTGCTGCTGCGTTCTATGCAGCAAGCGGTGTACAGCCCCGATAACGTGGGCCATTTTGGCTTGGCTTATGAGGCATATGCGCACTTTACTTCGCCAATTCGCCGCTATCCAGATTTGTTGATTCATCGCGCCATTAAAGCCGTTGTCAATGGCGAAAAATACAACGCTAAAGACTGGAACAATTTAGGCGTGCATTGCAGTATGACCGAACGCCGTGCTGATGACGCCACGCGTGACGTAAATAATTGGCTGAAATGCTATTTTATGCAGGATAAAATTGGCGAAGTCTTTGAAGGCACAGTGGCAGGCGTGACTAGTTTTGGCGTGTTTGTGGCGTTAGACGGCGTGTATGTGGAAGGCTTGGTACATGTCACCGAGCTGGGTAATGACTACTTTAACTACGATAAAGCGCGCCATGAAATGGTAGGTGAGCGTACCGGTGCACGCTTTAGGCTGGGCGATAGACTTACAGTGAAAGTGGCGCGGGTAGATTTAGAAACCAGCAAAATTGACTTTACCCTAATTAGTCATTCGTCACACATTAAAACAGGTGCTCTAGAAACCAATACTCATAAGCCTTCTAGGGCAGGTAAAAGTAACACGTTAAATGTGAATAAACAAAAAGTATCGGCAGATTTCAAGCCACTGAGCACGCGTGCGCTAGAAAAAGCCAAGCATGACCGCAGTGGTGGTAAAAAAGCAGCCAAGCCTGCCGTGCCTAATAAATCCAAAGTTAATAAATCTAAAAGTAACAAAAACAAAGGTAAGCTAAAAAGATGAGCAAGACAGCAATGAAAGAATTGGGTTTTAAACATGAGTGATGCTCGTATTTTATTTGGCTTTCACGCCGTATTAAGTCGCATGCGCCAGCATGCCACAAGCATTGAAGAAATTTTAATTGACCGTGACAGAATTGATGCGCGCATGAAGGATTTGCTTAACCTAGCTGAAAGTGCCAATGTGCGCGTGATGCAGGTGGATCGAAGCCGTTTGGATGGTTTGGCTGGCATGAATGGTCGGCACCAAGGTGTATTGGCGCGTGTGGTAGATACACCGATTCCTTATAAGGATATTCACGATATTTTAGAGAGCGACTTAACCGAACCACCATTCTTTTTAGTGCTAGATGGCGTCGAAGACCCACACAATCTTGGGGCTTGTTTGCGTGTTGCTGATGCCATGGGAGTTCATGCAGTGATTGCTCCTAAAGATAGAGCAGTGGGCTTAAATGCTACCGTGCGCAAGGTAGCGAGTGGCGCCGCTGAGACTGTACCGTTTATTGCGGTGACGAATCTAGCGCGTACTTTAAGAGAGTTAAAGGATGCAGGTGTGTTTGTTGTTGGCACAGCTTTAGACGCACCTAATGGGATGGATGCGCCTGCTAGCCTGCTAAATACTAAGTTGGACGGGCCTATTGCCTTAGTTTTAGGCGCGGAAGGCGATGGTATAAGACGTTTAACGGCGGAAACTTGCGATGCGTTGGTCACAATTCCAATGTTTGGGAGTGTCGAAAGCCTGAATGTCAGTGTGGCCAGTGGTATTTGCTTGTATGAAGTGCGACGCC
>JAABQZ010000002.1 GCA_011391175.1 Methylophilaceae bacterium
AAAGCTCAGCAGCGGCGAATCGCGCAACTGATCTTTGGCGGACGTGCCTTTATCGATATAGTCTTCGGCGTCACTGGCATAATTGGTAGGAAACTCCAGCACCACCAACCCTAAATTCGCACGCATGCCCATTTGCTCCGCAGCTTCAGCAGCGGCAAGTGGGTAAAAATACATATCGTTAAAAGTGGTAATACCGCCGCTCAACATTTCTGCACAAGCTAACAACGTACCATCACGTACAAAACTCTGCGAAACCACCGCGTGCTCTGCAGGCCATATATGTTGCTCCAGCCAAGGCATGAGCGGTACATCATCGGCTAAGCCGCGCATCAAGCTCATTGCGGCGTGTGTATGCAAATTAATTAACCCTGGGATTAATACATGCTCACCTAATAAGATGGTTTCCGCAGCTTGGTAATGTTGGCTGTCAGCAATTGGACAAATAGCAATGATGACGCCTGCTTGAATCACTACTGCATGGTTTTCTAATAAAACATTACTAGGGACAATAGGGTAAAGCCAGCGTGCGCTGATAATTAGATCAACATTAACTTCACCTTGTGTTGTGTGATTTTCAACCATGTGTTTATTATAGCGGCTTAAGCAGTCCATTCTAAATCGCAAACAATAAAAAACCCCGCAATGCGGGGTTTTTTAAACTACTAATTACTTAATGCTGTTACCTAGTTACAACCTGTTTCTTTTTGACCTTCGGCTTGAATTGTTACACGACGGTTTGGTTGTAAACACTCAATCAATTTTTTAGTTGCTTTGTTACCAGTACACTGCACCACTGGCTCTGACTCACCTTTACCAACTGCTTCGATAATAGATGGATCAACACCTTGCGCAGCTAAGTAATCTTTTACTAAGTTAGCACGGCGCTCAGAAAGTTTTTGGTTGTAAGCGTCAGAACCGATACGATCGGTGTGACCAGTAACAATCACTGCTTTCAATTCAGGATTTGCCTTAATTTTAGCAGCAGCCTCATTTAGAGCATCTTTACCCTCATCACTAATGTTAGCCTTGTCAAAACCAAATAGTTTTTCAGCGCCCACAGTGATAGTGTCCATTTGAGGTGTACATTTCACTGGTTCTGGCGCCGGAGCTGGCTCAGGCATTGGCTCTGGAGCTGCTGCGATTGGTGCTGGCTCTGGAGCTGCTTCAGCCACTACTGGCGCTGGTGCGCCAAAACGGAAGATACCGCCCACGTTGAATAATGTGTTGCCGATAGTTTCATCCGCATCTACTGTTCTTGCTGCATTCTGAGCTTCAGCTTTGCTCCATTGATGACGTAAGTCTGCTTGCAAACCAAAAGTATCATTGAAAAGGTATTGTGCACCCAAGCCCAAACCTGCTAACCATGATGTTTTCTTTTTGTCTGTTAAGCCCAAACCACTGTAGTCTACGTCGTTACGTGCTGCGCCTATACCAGCCAGTAAAAATGGACGGAATTTATCACGACTAAACATATATAAAGCGTCTAATCCTAACGTAGTTTGTTTGTATTTGCCACCTGCGCCAGCAATACCGGTGTCTTCATCGGCACGGTTGTAGCCTAGACGGCCTTGTAAATCCCAGCTTGGTGAAAGTTCTTTACCAATACTGATAAAACCACCAGCACCATTGTCAGCTTCTAAATCGCTATCCGTATTCATATAGCTAACGCCTGGTACTGCATACCAAGCGCCGCGAAACATATCTTCAGCAGACGCTGTAATTGCAGTTAGGCCTAAAGTTGCCGCTACTGCTAAACTAACTAATTTCTTATTCATTATTAAACTCCTTGTTTTAAATCGTAAACAAACCATTACTGCTAAAATCTTAGCCTTCACTATACTAAATCTGCATTAAGTATGCAACGCTAAACCTAGGATTAATTGCGCTTTTGTGCTATTTCTGTTGCCATTACGCAACATACCTATCACCTCATGCACCTTTGCCTGACTGAGGGCAGACTTTCGCTGCGAACTATCACAGACGCCGCCTCTAAAACCAATGTATATTGGATTGGTTTCGACAAGCTGATCTATATGTTGTGGTTGTAATGAGCCAGCCAAACCAGACTTTAATTGATATTGGTGACATTGCTGTGTAAAAAAATGTAAAGCCTGTTGATGTTGTACCTGTAACAAGTTTTTATGCTTATTTTTAGTATCTAACATCGCACCATAAACACCTGCATTTTTGAGTGCTGGCAATAAATTAAGATTAATTTCTTCGTCTGCAAAAAAAACGACGACTATTTTTACCCCTGCTTTGGTTAACTGGGTAATTGCATCATAAAAATTGGCTTGGTAAAAAAAAGCAGATACCGCAACTTTAACAATATCCACTCCCGCATTAGCCCGTAATTGAATATCTGCCACTAGCTCATCTATATTGGTGTGTAGCTCGCCCACTGTGGCGCTAATTAGGCTGTGGCCATAGACTAGTCGCACGATTTTTCGTGTTAAAACTAAATCTAGCGCGCCAAGTGCTCCCAGATTTGGGTCTTTTAGGTCAATAATATCAACGCTGGCCTCAAGCGCAATCTTGGCTTCTTCAATATTTTTTACACTAATGAGTAGTTGCGTCATACTTTTTGGTAGTTGTAAAAATTAATTAGCATAAAAATCGTCTATTTTTTGAGTCAGCCATCCCCACGCTTCAAGCTCGCGCTCACCCGCCGTTTTATCAATGGCGATTTGCAAGTACTGTATTTCACCTTCAATTTTTTCGCGTGGCAACAAGTGTAAACGGCTTACTAATACGGCTAGCTCAATGACTGCAGCTTGCGCGCGATTAAACCCTGCGAAAGGTTGATGATTAAATTCGGCTATTTTTTTCATTAATAACTGGGGACGCGTCGCATCATCGCGTATTTCCACCAGTTCCAATTCAACGTGTGCCAAACAATCCTCCAGCCTGCCAGCTATGATTTTATCAGCTTGTATCAACTGCCATGGTTGCCTGTTTGTTAGCGCGCCAGCAAACACTCGCACATCATCTGTTAAGTTCATTACGGCACATTTGGTGGCGAGAATATTGTCCAACGTCGTTGATGGTTTATAAGGCGAAATGACAGTAAAATCACCATCATACTTCACGCCAAACGGCGTTACATGCGGCACACCCGTCAAACTGATGGTTGAAATAATTGTTTCAATAATCATGGCTTCATGTCTTTAATTCTTGCCTTTAATTATTGGTCTTTCTGCTTGGCTTGCTTTTCTTTTAAAGAAGCCTCGCGATGACTTTTTCTATCATCTTTGTTTTGTTCAGTTACCAAACCCCAACTGAGCCCTTCATCTTGCACATAGCGCTTGCCAAGTTGATGCGCAATCTGTGCTCTTGCTAGCTCCACACCCAAATAAAACGCATGGCTAGCATCATTTTGCACGCCCAAATTGGGGTAAAACGCAAACGGGTCGATATCAATTTGCAAGCCATCACGGTTAAACACATGCACACCAGCCTCACTCACCATGATGCGGAAACTGGGGTCTTTGATTTGCGCAGAAATTTCCACAATTTCATCCGCTTTATAGGGAAATGGTCGCCGGTCATGTAGGCCATTCAATGCAGTAGAATAACCACGCGGCAATCGACTATCGCGTTTGGCAGCATGCATCACGCGCCGCGCAATGTCGGCCTCGACAATCGCATTCACTGCGTGTGGGCTGACAGACGTCGCCAAAACGGCATTGATATCCAGTTCGCTAATCATGCCAAACAGCATGGCATTGATGCCTGTGGTGTCGGCATCAGTAAGCTCCGTCAGGTTACCAATGCCCATCATGATTTGGATATTTGGGTATTTTTTGCGTAGTTTGTGATAGCGCACAATCGAGTCTGTCAGTCCAAAATGAATGGGGTCTAAGATTGCATCTGCAATAAACGGTTTGTTATTTTTAAGGCAAGCTTCGATTGCTTTATATAGCGAAGCCATATGACCGGGACTACTAGGAATCAATACCGGCGTACTTTCTACAGCATCGGCAATCCACAGTGTTTTTTCGGTGAGGCTTAACAAGTAATCAGCGCCCGCCCTGCCCGCCAGTAACAGTTCGTCGCTATTCATGCTGTCCACGCTCACCTTAAAACCAGCTTGCTTTAAGGATTTAATGGTGTCAGCCAAATGGGTGAATGGCTTATTCGGCAAGCAACCCAAGTCAATCACATTGGCGCCTTGCGCCTTGAATTGATTGGCTTTAGCAACAATCTCGTCCACCGTTAAATCGGGTGCGTTCACAATCTCGGCAAAAATCTGGCAGCTATATTGGCTTAAATCGGGTGCAATGCCTTGTTGGCCAAAATACTGTGGTAAATCTTTTAAATCCTCTGGACCGCGCTCAGCCGGGATGCCGTATTGGCGGTGCAATTGGCTTAAATCACCTTGGCAAAGGCCTGGCAAAATCATCTTGTTAGCCTCGCCGGTACTTTTTAGGCGGCGCACGATCATTTCTGGCGTCATCAGTGCGGCTACAGAAACACCAATCTGTTCTACACGATAATTAAATGGGGGGGTTTTTGGATTAGCCACAACTTCAGACAACACTTTGTTTAGGCTTTTTTCGGCCAACTTACCCGTTAAAAAAAGAAGTTTGTCAGACATGATTTTTTAGCATGGTTTTTAAGTATCATTTTGGCATGTCTGCAAGCCGCATGGATATTGCCTGCTGGAGCATATGCATATCGCTCGCAATTAGAGTATGTTCAAAGGTGGCCAGTTTTGTCACGTTATCTAAATCAATTTGGCGTGGAAACACTTGCACCATGTTGTCACGTGGCGCTTCTGATTCAATAAAACCAGAGGTTAAAACTGGCACAGTATCGCAAGCAAATATAATGCTTGGCACCATTGTTTTTCCTGCTTGAGCATAAAGGTTAGTCACAAGGGAATCTGAAAATCCATAGGCCATTTTGGCGATTGTATTAGAAGTGGCAGGCGCAATCACCAGCGTGTGGTATTTGCCTGCGTAAAACAGTTCCACAGGTACGCTGCTGGCGGTTTTGTCTTGGTAAACTTTATGGCCAGTTGCGTCTAATTGTGCTTGAAAGCCGTATTGCTGGATAATTTCTGCTGCGGCACGGCTTAAAAAAATATCCACATGCCCTAAGTTTTTATCTTTGAGCGCTTGCAATATCGCGAGCGATTCGCGCAGGTAATGACCAGAACCTGTAATTGCCCAAGCAAGGCGCTGATTTTGCATTACTTTAATCTATGCAAAAGGGTGCTCGATGACAATGGTCTCATCGCGCTCCGGCCCCGTCGATATAATCGCAATTGGCACACCACATAAAGCCTCAAGACGTTTGAGGTAATGCTGCGCAGCTTTTGGTAAGCCATCCCAAGTTTTTACACCAAACGTATTGTCATGCCAACCTGCAACTTTTTCGTAGATTGGCTTGCAACGCGCCACATCATCTGCGCCAATCGGCAACATATCCACTGTCTTGCCATCTAGCTCATAACCCGTGCAGATTTGCAGTTCATCAATGCCATCAAGTACATCTAGCTTGGTGATACACAAGCCTGTGAGGCCGTTAATACGCGCAGAACGACGTAACGCCGCCGCATCAAACCAACCGCACCTTCTTTTTCTTTTGGTGACAGTACCAATTTCTTGGCCTTTAACCGACATTTGATTGCCAGGACAGCTTGCAGATTCAATATCTAACTCGCTAGGGAATGGTCCACCGCCCACGCGTGTGGTGTAAGCTTTGGTGATGCCCAGCACATAGTGCAGCATATTGGCGCCAACACCTGTACCCCCTGAGGCTTGACCTGCAATACAGTTGCTAGAAGTTACATAAGGGTAAGTACCATGATCGATATCCAGCAAGGTACCTTGTGCGCCTTCGAATAATAGGTTTTCGCCACGCGCATTTGCTGCGTACAACTCGGCAGAAATATCTGAAATAAGCGGCTTAAGTGCCACTGCATGCTGCATGCTGGCATCATATTGTCGATTAAAATCAACGGGTTGTGCGTCAAGATAATTAGTTAAAACAAAATTGTGATAGTCCATCACTTCGCGCAATTTATCGGCAAAGCGTTCTGGATAGAATAAATCGTAAACCCTTAAAGCGCGACGGGCGACTTTGTCTTCATAAGTCGGGCCAATGCCTTTGCCAGTGGTGCCAATTTTTACAGCACGTTTCGCTTCACGCGCGGTGTCTAAAGCCACGTGGTGGCTTAATATCAGTGGGCAGCCAGGGCTGACTTTTAAGCGGCTTTTTACTTCCAAACCACCCTTTTCTAGACTTTCAATTTCGCTGAGCAAATGCGCAGCATCAAGCACCACGCCGTTGCCGATATAGCAATTAACGCCGCTGCGCACAATACCAGAAGGAACTAGGTTAAGCTTGTACACTTTTTGCGCCGCGCCTTGACCAACGACCAGCGTATGACCTGCATTATGACCACCCTGAAAGCGCACTACACCTTGGGCGTGGTCAGTGAGCCAGTCGACAATTTTACCTTTGCCTTCATCGCCCCATTGCGTGCCAATAACAACAACATTTTTTGCTACTTTATTCATAAGTTCTAGACTTTTATAATTAATGTTTTAATGCTTCTATGCGCCACTCACCATCGCGCATCACCAGCGCACTATCGCAATTTAGCTCCACAGCACTAACTTGCGTGTGTGGCAATACTTGAATCACCACCAAACCTTCGGCACGCAACGCTTCTATCTTAGCCAATAATGTTGGATTGTTATCCTCTGGTGCAAGGATAGTTTTCGGTAGATGCGCAGGCGGTAGCGTAGCCACAATGCCTCGTAAATCAACACTAAAACCTGTGGCGGGTCGCGCGCGACCAAATGCAACACCGACTTCATCATAACGCCCGCCCAGTGCCACTGGCCCTGTGTAGCCTTGAGCATAGGCGGCAAACACAATGCCACTATGATAGTGATAACCGCGGAGCTCACCCAAATCAAACGAGACTTGCACGTTTAAATCGCTCAATTTGTTGGCTACAGCGCTTAAATTTGCCAGTGCCTGAGTAATTTCTGGCAATTTTGGCAAGGTTTTTAAGGCCAAATCTAACACGCTGATATCGCCATTTAACTCAGTTAAACTAAGCAAAGCTTGCTGAAGAGTTAGATCTAATTCTTTTGCCAAGCTGGCCACAGCAGCTTTATCTTTGCTTTGCAAAGCGCCATATAAAGCTTGTTCTAAGTCAGCATCAATATTGCCAGCTTTTACCAGACTTTCAAAAATCGCGACGTGACTGAAATCGATGTGTATTTTTTCCAGGCCTAGCAATTGCAGGGCTTTAATCATCAAGCGTTGAATCTCAACATCACTTTCGATACCCGCGTGGCCAAATAGCTCGGCGCCTATTTGCAAGGGCTCTCTCGTGCGCGCAAGACCATCTGGCTTAGTACGTAATACGGTCCCC
Source organism: Methylophilaceae bacterium (assembly GCA_011391175.1). GTDB lineage: Bacteria > Pseudomonadota > Gammaproteobacteria > Burkholderiales > Methylophilaceae > Methylotenera_A. The sequence continues at coordinate 7,397 of JAABQZ010000002.1, forward strand.
GCATAACATAGCCTGCAAACACCCTTCAAATTCAGCATATGCGCATCAATGCGTGCCGCTTGTGGTGTCATGTCAGCACGAATACCCATAAGGCGACCAGTGAGCTGATCCACCACTTTGAAAGTGGCTAAATCTAAATCGTGCCCAGTGCCAGTAATAAGTGATTCCATATATTCCAAAGTGGGTGGAATTACATATTGATAGCCATGCACTTTAAATAAATCAAGCAAATGACGGCGCAGTTGCTCTATACGCGCCGCCTCAGTGGGCAACACATCTTCAATGAATTCGGGGAGTAACCAGTTACGCATAACCATTATTATACTAGCAAAAGTGGTAAATCCAGCGTTCGAGCTAGTGACTTAGGCTAGCGACTTAATAGGATGAGCAATAAACCAGCAATAATGGAGACGATGCCAACAAAACGTAATTGACCATCTTTGAGTTCTATCATGCGCTTAAAAGTTTCGCGCCACGCTTGTGGTGCAATAAATGGCAGCAAACCCTCTAAAACCAACATTAAGCCCAGCGCAATCAGCAGCGTATTCAAATAGCCCTCATCTTATCATTGGGCTTATTTACCAGCACCACGCATGTATTTAAAGAATTCTGAGCTTGGGTCTAATACCATCACGTCAGATTTACTTTTAAAGCTATTTTTGTAGGCTTCTTGGCTGCGGTAAAACGCATAAAACTCTGGATTTTTACCATAAGCGCTTGAGTAAATTTCTGCCGCTTTGGCATCACCTTCACCTTTCATTTTTTGCGCATCGCGGAAAGCCTCCGCAATAATCACTTCGCGTTGTTTATCAGCATCAGCACGAATTTTCTCAGAAGCAGCAGAACCTTCAGAACGCAATTGGTTAGCGATACGCTTACGCTCTGCAATCATACGGTCATACACTGATTTCGAAATATCTTCAGAATAGTCCACTCGTTTCAAGCGTACGTCCACCACCTGGATACCGATTTGGCGCGCCTCTTTATCGGCACGTATTTTCATATTTTGCATAATGGCACCACGCTCGCCAGCAATTACCTCACGCACGGTACGTTTACCAAACTCATCGCGCAGCCCCGCGTTCACTACTTGCGATAACCTGTCTTCTGCCGCAGCTTCGCCGCCCTCTTTGACTGAAACATAATATTTAGCAGGATCAATAATGCGCCATTTCACAAATGAATCTACAGTCATGGTTTTATTTTCGCTTGTCACAATCTCTGCTGGCTGCTCCCAATCTAGCGTCACAATACGTTTTTCAAAATATTTTAAGTCGTCCAGCAAAGGCACTTTAAAATACAGGCCAGGCTCTTTTTTAACCGAAACTAACTCACCCAACCTAAACACCAAGGCATATTCACGCTGGTCGACAATGAACAAAGACATCGTCAGAAGCATTAAAGCAACCAACAGTCCAATTAAAGCTGTTCCAATACTTTTCATCATTTCTCTACCTTTATTTCTTATTTAGATATCACGCTTAAATATTACTTCTAGCGATCGCGCGATAAGCTACGCGTATCTTCAATTGACGCTTCTTCTTCTCTCGCAGCGCTAGCTGCTGCCGCAGAAGCTGCGCCAATATTGGTGCTACGGGTTTGTTCCATCAGCTTATCCAGCGGTAAATAGAGCATACTGTTACCGCCTTTTTGGTCGACGATAATTTTGCTGGTGTTCGACATAATTTGTTCTTGTGCGTCTAAATATAAACGTTGGCGAGTGACTTCTGGCGCTTTGTTGTATTGCGTTAAAATTTGCTCAAAGCGGCTAGCATTACCAGTCGCCTCGCTTTCTACTTTTAGCTTATAACCCGCCGCCTCTGCCGCTAGGCGAGATGCGTTACCGCGTGCTTTAGGAATTACATCATTGGCATAAGCTTGGCCTAAGTTAATTTGCCTCTGGTAATCTTGGTTGGCGCGGTTAACATCGTCAAACGCCTCTTTTACCTGTTCTGGCGCTGCGCCTTTTTGTCTAGAAACACTGGTAATGAGTATGCCCGTGTTATAGCTATCTAAAATGGCTTGCATGCGAGCAGAGGTGTCTGGTAAGCCCTTTTGTAGCAAATCATCCAGTTTGCTTTTACCCACGATTTCACGAATCGCCGTTTCAGCTGCCGACATCACCGATTTATCTGTATCACGATTATTAAAAATAAAGTCTTTAGCGCTTTTAAGTTTGTACTGCACGGCCACTTGCATATCGATGATATTTTCATCTTCGGTCAACATCAACGCTTCCCTAGGCACTTTGGTTTTGCTAGCAGCGCCTTCACTGCTACTGCGATAGCCCACTTCCAGACGACGCACTTGTTCCATATTCACCACGGTCACCGATTCAATCGGGAATGGCCAATGCCAGCGGGGACCGGGTTCAGTGTTGGTCGTGTATTTCCCAAAACGCTGCACAACGCCAACAGAACCTTGGTCAACAATATAAAAGCCTGTCGCCAACCAAATGACCACAATAATGGCCAGAATTGGTGCGATTGGCACATTAAAGTCTTTATTATCGGCAGGCTGTTGATTACTATTAAAGCCACCTGAGCCTTTACTCTTGCCAAAAAGGTTGTTAATTTTTTGGCTTAAATCGCGCAATACCTGGTCTAAATCGGGCGGGCCTTCATTGTTTTTTTGGCCAAAGCCTGGGAATTTAATTCCTAGAAATTTAAACTCAGGCAATCTAATCTGAGGTATTTTAATCATTCAAAAACTCCGAACTAATTTTTTAATATACATTTTATGCATAAGCACTTTCTTCGGTACTTAATCTTTTTAACAATTGCTGATGCTCTGCTAATGCAAGCTTGATAAATTCTAAGCCTGCACCTGTCTTAGCGGACACGCGCACTTGATAAATTCTACCATATTCATCTCGCTCAAAGCCCGCAGCAGTATCGTTTAAGGCACTATCAAGCCTATCAATTTGATTGAGCACCAACACCTGCGACACATCAGCGGCGCCAATTTCATTCAGCACTTTATTCACCTGCGCAACCTGCGCATCGCGATTGCTGCTGGCCACATCCACCACATGCAACAATAAGTCCGCTTGCGCGGCCTCTTCTAAGGTGGCGCCAAACGCTTCTATCAAAGTGGTAGGCAGGTGTTTAATAAACCCTACTGTATCTGACATCACCACTTCGCTATGACCTAAGTACCGACCATGCTCATCGTAATTGGATTGCGTATTGCCCAAATATAGCTTGCGCGAAGTAGTATCTAGCGTTGCAAAAAGCTGATCTGCCGCCAAAACACCAGATTGCGTCAGCCGATTAAACAGCGTTGATTTGCCTGCATTGGTGTAACCCACTAGCGATACGGTCATCACATTGCCACGTTTGCGCGATTTGCGTTGCATGCTACGCTGCAGTTTAAGTTTAACCAGCTTTTCACGCAATTGTTTGACGCGTACACCAATCATGCGCTTATCAAGCTCTAATTGTTTCTCGCCTGGGCCGCCGCGCACGCCGATACCGCCTTTTTGCCGCTCTAAGTGGGTCCAACCACGCACTAAGCGCGTAGATAAATGCTCTAAGTGCGCCAATTCAACTTGTAATTTACCTTCATGACTTTTTGCACGTTGTGCAAAAATATCCAAAATTAAGCCAGTTCTATCAAGCACCTTGGCCTGCAAAAACCGCTCCAAATTTCGCTGTTGCGAAGGGCTTAGATCGTGATTAAAAGCAACCAAATTAGTTTCGCTTGCTTCTAACGTCAACTTTAATTCATCAGCTTTACCACTACCGATAAACAGCTTTGCGTCTGGCGCACTGCGTTTGCCTTCAATGGTGGCGCGCACGTGCATGCCCGCAGAAGTCACTAGTTGACGCAGCTCTTGCAAGCTTTCTGCATAATCAGGCTCGTCAAAATCAATACTCACTAAAACAACTGCGCCATCAGACGCAATTGTTTGAGTGCTGGGATTTGCTAAGGTATTTTCGCCGTAACCAGAAGGTTTAATTGCCAAGCTTAATCTTCCGGATGTTCTGGCATCACCATGCTGACAGCACGTGCTGGCACAATGGTTGATATCGCATGTTTATACACCATTTGCGTGACGGTGTTTTTAAGTAGAATCACGTATTGGTCGAAAGAATCTACTTGGCCCTGCAGTTTAATGCCATTTACCAAATAAATAGACACTTGCACATGTTCTTTTCTCAGTGCGTTTAAAAATGGGTCTTGTAACATCTGGCCTTTATTATTCATATTGTGCTCCTTGTAGTTTTAGTAAAATTGGAGTTGCTTCTTTTCTAAGAAACTCTTTATGCCGACTAACTTAATGAGTGTCTAGCATACGACTATGATTGCGTCTTTTTGTTCTATTTTCAAGTGCCAACTGGTAATTATTTGCTTAATATTTATTTAAGGTATGCGTTGATTCTTGATAAGGTCTCATTTTGGCCTAATAAAGCCATCACTTGGTCGATACTGGGCGATTGTGCAATGCCTGTCAGCATCACGCGCAACGGCATGGCAAGCTTAGGAAACTTCAAGCCAAATTCAGTCACCACCGCATTGATTGCCTGATGAATCGCCTCGGCAGTCCACTCAATATGCGCAAGTTGCTGATGCAGTTTTTGCATAGCGGGCATAATTTCTGGCGTAATATGCTTTTCTACATCGGCGGCACTGGCTTGTGGCAACGCATAAAAATACGTCACATCATTAGCCAGTTGATTCAAGTTATTGGCACGTTCACGATACAGATTTAACACAGCCTTCAAATCAGGTGCTCCAGAGGCCTTATGGATATTGGCTTGCAGGCGTGTCGAAATGTCCTCGGCCAGCGCATCCAAGGTAGCTTCTTTAATATAATGTGCATTCAGCCAGTTAAGTTTTTCCGTATTAAATTGCGCAGCTGATGGCGTAATGTGGTCTAAATCAAACCATTCGCAAAATTGCTGCATATTAAAAATTTCTGCGTCGCCATGGCTCCAGCCTAAGCGCGCCAGATAATTTAAAACAGCTTCTTTTAAATAACCATCTTCGTGATATTGCATGACACTAACGGCACCATGGCGCTTAGACAGTTTTTGTCCGTCATCGCCCAAAATCATCGACAAATGTGCGTACTCTGGAATAGTGGCGCCAAGCGCCATCAACATATTAATTTGGCGTGGCGTGTTATTCACATGATCATCACCGCGAATTACTTGGGTAATGCCCATTTCAAAGTCATCCACCACCACGCAAAAATTATAAGTTGGCGTGCCATCGGCGCGCGCAATAATCAAATCGTCCAACTCTGCATTGGCAATTTCAATACGGCCTTTCACCAAATCATTCCAAGCAACAACACCAGTTTGTGGGTTTTTAAAGCGTACTGTAGGCGTAATACCAGTTGGGATTTGTGGCAGGGTTTTCCCTGTCTCTGGCCGCCAGCGTCCATCGTATCTTGGCTTCAAACCTTGCTGCATCTGGCTTTCACGTAGCGCGTCCAACTCCTCTTTACTACAATAGCAATGGTAAGCCGTGCCCTTATCCAGCATGGTTTGCAGCACTTTTTTATAGGTTTCCATGCGCTGCATCTGGTAAAACGGGCCTTCGTCATAATCTAAGCCGAGCCAATGCATACCGTCTAAAATGGCTTGCACTGCTTCTGGCGTACTGCGCTCTACATCGGTATCTTCAATACGTAGAATAAATTTTCCGCCATGCTTTTTAGCATAAGCCCAAGAAAATAGCGCAGTGCGGGCGCCGCCGATGTGTAAAAAACCAGTAGGACTGGGTGCGAAACGGGTGCGAATTACCATAAAAATATCGTTTTAACTTGAAAACGAGATTCTAACACGCAACGAGACACAGTTAATTAGCAAAATAAATGCATTTATTATAAAATTAAACTTGATTATTCAATGATTTACAATTATATTTTAAATTAATTTATTATGAGAACCCGTTAAATTTAATTAAATATGGTTATATTAAATAGAAACTGGGTTAAGTATTGTTGAATCTGCAATGAAAAGCATGCTTAAGCAAATATTTGGTAATACCCCGCTGATAAAATCCAATCAGCATAAAGCTTGGTTAGCCGACCTAAAAGAATTAGATGACTTAGCAGCTTTGCAGCTCTCTACTAGACACTTAGCGCAATGGCTAAGCCTCTCCGACACCCCTGAATCACTTAATTTTGAACAACAAATTGATTTAATTATTGAACTTGAAGCGCTAAATCAGCTGCGCTTAGAAAAACTTTCTGCTCAACTTGCCTATGTAGAAAACATGAAAATTGAGCTAGAAAATACAATTTTTGACACTTGCTACAATTACTGCCGACAATCTTATATATTCCACTTAAAAGTCATCGAACAGGCGTTTAACGCCGAAAAAACCAGTCCAGAAAAACCAAATACAGAAAAAGCCTACCAACCCAGTGAAAGCATGCTGGTGCTGCTGGTTGCGCGTGCACTAAACACTGCATTTAACATGCTTAAATGGCGCTTATTTAGTCAAACTAATCCACCTGCAAAAGTGTGGTTGCAGGTCAATATGCTGTATAAAATTGCCACGCAACGTGCGCTACTCAATAACCCTATAGAACTATTTAACCTATCACCTTCAGCAACACTGGCCGCGAACTTTGTGCAATGTTGGATGTTAGGTAGCTTGTCGCAGGCGAGCATGCAAAAATACCAAGTAGAAATTAGCGCGCGCATTTTAACCACGCTACTTACACGCGCCCACATTAGCCATAAATATACGCTGGAACAATATTTATTCTTTATCGATTTAGAAAAAGATGTAATAGCAAAACGCATGCGTGATGCCTATGCCAGCGATAGTTGCCGCTATTGGGAGCTAGACGAGCTAGAGAAACAGCTAACGGTAGCGGTTACCGTGTCTGATCGCGGCGAGATTCCACAGAGTTTGGCGTTCTCAAAAATTGACCATGCACAAAAATTGAATGAAACACTAATATTGTTGATTGAAGAATGGAAAAGGCATGGCTATGTTCGTCAGCGCCGCAAAGTAGTACGGCAAGCAAGCTCTAAAACTGCCCGCGTTAATGCTGGCGTTGTAGATATTTGTAAGCAAGTGCACCAATCCAATCAAATTAAAAATGGCTTGCGATTATCACGTGATGGCAGCACGCTGGATCAGCGCCTTCAAGCACACACGACACTCAGACAAAACAGCAATTTAACCATCAACAGTGGTTCTCTAGACACTTGGATTATCACCGACGAAAGTCCGCAGGGCTTAGGCACGCGCGTCAATAAATATGCCAATATTTTGGCAAGGCCAAACAAGTTACTTGGTTTGATGGTAGACGACGATCCAAGCAAAATCATTATCGGCATGATACGTTCGGTAAAGCCAACACAGTCTAATCAGCTTAGAGTAGGCATAGAAATTATTTCTCACCACCCCACTTGGATTCAACTCAAACAATCGCACTATGACGACAATTTTGCAGATACTGTTTTGGAAAGACAAGCGCTAAGCAACTTAAGCGCTAAAAGCTCAAGCGCAGCCGCCGATATTGGGGTTTTTGCTGGCATTTATTTACCAATTGAAGCAGGCTTATCAGAAACATCCATGATGATACTGCCGAAATCGCAATATCAGGCCAATAGCAATTACCTTGTCACGATTGATGGTGAAACAAAACAAGTATTACTAGAAGACCCCATCGAATCACGCGATGATTGGGTGCGCGTCATTTTTCCGTTCTAGTTGTCAAATTACTGACTGTTAGGTGCTACTGTATTGACTGTTGAGGCATCAGGACTTAACTGCACCTCTTCTCGCCAATCACCACCTAAGACTTTAAACAACTCAACGCTAGCTAAACTTGTCGCTTGTCTAGCCTGCACATTAGTTAAAGCGGCATCGTTGTATACGCGTTGTGCATCCAGCACTTCTAAATAAGCAGAATAGCCCGCCTTATAGCGATTTTCTGCCACAGCTAGCGCATTTTTAGCCGAAGCTTCACTTGCAGCTAAACTTTGTTCGCGCTCTACATTTAAGCGCCGCGTCACTAGCGCATCGTTCACTTCCCTGAATGCATTTTGAATGGTGGTTTGATATTGTGCCAATGCTTGCTTTTGCCTTGCGGTCGCCTGTTCCACCTTGGATTTACGTTTACCAGAATCAAAAATTGGCAAATCCAGACCTAAACCCAATGTCCAAATACGTGCACCCGATTTCAATATATCGCTCAACTCTAAACTTTCGCCGCCATAGCTGCCCGTTAGGCTAATACTAGGATACAAGGCTGCTTTTGCAATGCCAATTTGCGCATTTTCAGCAATTAACGCTTGTTCCGCTTGGCGAATGTCAGGTCGATTTTCTAGCAAGCTAGATGGTAAGCCCGCTGGTGGAATTGGCGGGAGAGGTAATGTGCGAATATCCGCTTGCTTCTCTTCATCCAATTTTAAATCTAGCACACCTGTTAACACCGCAAGTTGATGCAAAGTTAACGCACGTAAACGGTTCAATTCAATCAGCTGCGCGTTTAAATTGCTGACCGCCACCTCTGCTTGGCTCACTTCTAAGCTACTGGCAATACCGCCCTCCAGTCTACGCTGTGTTAACTTGAGCGACTCATCACGACTGCGCTGATTATCTTTGGTCACCGCAATTTGTGCCTCAATACCACGCAATTGCAGGTAATTGCTACTTACCAAGCCGATTAATGAAAGCTCAACCGTTTGTTTTGAATAGCGCGAAGCCAACGCATTTGCGGTTGCCGCTTCTTTAGCACGCCTGATTTTTCCCCAAAAATCCAGCTCATAATTGGTACTAAACCCAAACGTATAATTATTACGAATAGGTGCTATAAATACTGGGAAAGCCCCCAGCTCAGTCACTTTAGTGCGTGTAGCACCAGCTGAAAAATTCACTTCAGGATATAAAGATGCGCCAACTTCACGCATACTGGCATCGGCTTCTTCAATCCGTGCAACGGCTAATTGAATATCGCTATTATTTTGCAAACTTAATGCAACCAACTCGTTTAATTTTGCATCTTGATAATGTTTCCACCATGCTTTTTTCTCTATATTTTCAGCCGTTTCTGTAACTACAGGCTCGCTAAACTTTGGCGGCAAATTAAATACTTGACGGAAATAATCAGGCCCAATTGCTTGGCAACCAGATAATAAAGACGCAGCAACAGCCAAAGAAACCAGCTTCACGTTAATACTCATAGCAATATTGTCAGTGATATTATTTGATTTTTTGTACTGCATCATACGGTTTCCTTAGAGTGATCCACTTCTGGCGCCAAGCCTTTGTCATGATGTTTTCTATCTACATGCGTATTACTTAACCATGTGAAGAACAATGGAATGAATATGGTCGCCACAAATGTCGCCAATATCATGCCACCAAACACGCCCGTACCCATACTGCGGCGTGCTGCAGCACCAGCACCTGTTGCAACCACTAACGGTACAATACCAAGCACAAACGCCATCGAAGTCATGACAATTGGCCTAAAGCGCATCCTTGCAGCTTCAAGTGCCGCTTGCGCTATAGGCATACCATCTTCCATTTTTTGACTGGCAAATTCCACAATTAAGATGGCATTTTTTGCCGCCAAGCCCACTAGGGTAATTAAACCGATTTGGAAGTAAATATCATTTGGCATACCGCGCATGAATACAGCCAATAGTGCGCCCGCCAAAGCAAATGGCACCGCCATAATCACGGCTAGCGGTAAGGCCCAAGTTTCAAACTGCGCAGCCAAAATCAAGAACACCATAATGATGGCAAAACCAAAAGCAAAAATGGCGGCTGAACCTGTGCGCTTTTCTTGGTAGGCTTGGCCTGTCCAAGCAATTTGATAGCCATCAGGTAAGTTTTCAGCTGCAATTTTCTCTACCATGGCAATCGCATCGCCAGAGCTAACGCCAGCTGCACCACCGCCTAATATTTTGGCTGAGAGCAAGCCGTTATAACGCTCTAGCTGCTCAGCACCGACAATATTGCTGACTTTGCTTAATGCTGAAAGTGGCACCATTTGTCCTGCATTAGAGCGCACATACACTTTACCTAAATCTTCGGCTTTCATGCGGTACTCGGCCTCGGCCTGCAATTGCACCCGGTACGTTCGACCCGATTTATTAAAGTCATTTACATAAAGCGAGCCCATGGTACTTTGTAGAGTTGCATAAATACCTGCGACTGGCACGCCTAGTGAAATGGCTTTTGCTTCATCTACTTCAACAAATAATTGCGGCACTGTCGGCCGGAAAAATGAGTTAATGCCAGTTAAGCGTGATTCTTTACGCAAAGCATCCATAAAGTTATTCACCACAGCAGAAAGGCGCATTGGATCCGAATCACTACGACTTTGCACATAAACCTCAAAGCCGCCTGAGCTACCTAAACCACGAATCGCGGGCGGATTAAAGGCAATCGCCATCCCATCTGGCTGTTGCCCACCAATGCCAAACAGCTTACCCACAATATCTTCAGCTGTAGTTTCACGTTCAGCCCAATCTTTCAATCGAACGAACATGGTAGCAGCACTGGTTTTATTGCCACCACCAATCAAGTCAAACCCATACACTGCAAATTCAAATGCAACAGCAGGATCTTTTGCTATCTCCGCGCGTACAGCTTCTGTAGTCTTAGTGGTACGACCTAATGTTGCACCATCTGGCATAATCACTGCAGAAATCACATACCCCTGATCTTCAGCTGGCACAAAGCTACCTGGCACAACCCTTAATAAAATAACCACTACTGCAATAATTGCGCCAAAAACCAGCGTACCAATAATTCTATGATGTAACGTTAAATCAACGGTTTTTGCATAAAAATTAGTTAACTTCAAGAAACCACGATTAAACGGTTTGAAGAATGCCGACTCTTCATGAACCGATTTTAATAAAATGGCACATAAAGCAGGCGTTAAGGTGAGTGCTACGATGCCAGAAATAACAACGGCCACGGCAACAGTAACTGCAAACTGGCGGTACATTTCACCGGCAATACCACCTAAGAAGGCAACTGGCACAAACACTGCACACAACACCAATACAATCGCAACTACGGCACCAGATACTTGCTCCATAGATTTAACGGCTGCTTTAATCGGCGATAATTTTTCTTCTGACATCAATCGCTCAACGTTTTCCAGCACCACAATCGCGTCATCAACCACAATACCAATAGATAACACCATGGCAAATAAGGTCAACGTATTAATAGAGAAGCCAAACATCCACAACCCTGCAAATGTACCTATCAACGAAATCGGCACCGCAATTAACGGAATCAATGTTGCACGCCAGCTTTGCAAAAACACAAAAACGACGAGTACAACTAAAAACATCGCTTCACCCAATGTTATCAGTACTTCTTCAATTGAGGACTTAACAAAGTCACTAGTATCGTAAGGTACTTCCCAATCTACACCCTCTGGAAAGCGCTGTTTAAGCTCTGCCATTTTTTCTTTAATGGCTTGAGCTGTGTCGAGTGCGTTGGCACCTGTTTGTAAGAAAATCGGAATGCCTACACCTGGTAAGCCATTTAATGCAGTACGCACGTTATAACTTTGTGAGCCCAGCTCAATACGTGCGACGTCTTTTAAATGCAGCACCCCACTTGGTCCATCGGCGCGAATTATAATATTGCCAAACTCGCTTGGCTCAACTAAACGCCCCTTGGCGGTAACGGTATACACCAACTGCTGCGAGCTTGGCGATGGTTCTTGACCAATTTTACCTGCTGCATACTGTGCATTTTGTGATTGAATTGCGATGGCAATATCGGTCGTAGTCACGCCCAGTTGCGCCATACGGTCAGGGCGTAACCAAATGCGCATGGAGTAGTCTTGTGCGCCAAATATAGTGGCATCGCCCACACCTTTAATACGTTTTAACTCATCCAGCACATTTAAAGTGCCGTAATTACTTAAATAAAGTGGGTCATATTTACGCTTTTTATCCGTTAACATCACCACCAACAAAATGTCATTAGAGCGTTTTTGCACCACTAATCCAGTACGACGTACCTCATCTGGCAAGCGCGGCAAGGCAATATTCACACGGTTACTCACGTTAAATGTGGCCTGATTCACATCAGTGCCCACTTCAAAAGTTGCCGTAATCGTCAATGTACCGCTAGAGTCGGCACTAGAGTTGAAATACAGCAAGCCTTCAACACCGCTTAACTGCTCTTCAATTGGCGCTGCAACGGTTTTAGATAAAGTATCGGCACTGGCACCTGGATAAGTTGCTGTAATCAGGACAGTTGGCGGCGCAATCTGTGGATATTGCGCAATTGGTAACTTCAACGCGGCGGCCAAACCAGCCAGCACAATGATGATGGATAAAACGCTGGCAAAAATAGGCCTAGTAATAAAAAATTTGGTCATGTTTACTTATTTTCCCTATTTTCTTGATTTTCTTACTTTTTAGTATCGCCAGCAGGCAACATTGGTGGGGATCCCAGAGCATGCGGTGCTACTGATGCACCAGCGCGCAATTTGATTAAATTATCGACAATCACTTTATCATTCGCATTTAAGCCTTCAGTCACTATCCAATCTTCACCTTGCCACTCTGCCACTTTAACTGGACGGGGCGTTGCCACATTTTTCTCATTTGCCACATACACAAACTTACCTTGATCATTGGTTAGCACGGCTGTTTGTGGCACTAAAAAAACACCTTCTCTCGTGCCAGTGGTCACGCGTGCACGCACAAACTGTCCTGGCATTAAATTTTTATCTTTGTTTTCAAAGGTTGCACGCAACTCTTGCGTGCCCAAAGCTGGATTGATTTGACTGGACATGAAATTGAGCTTACCTTTTTGCTCGTACTCTTTACCATTTGGTAGTATCAAGCTCACTTCGCTGATATGGCTCGCATCCACATGTCCCCCTAAACTAGCTAACTCGCTGTCTGATAAACTAAAACGCACCCATATCGGCGAAACTTGAACAATTGTAGTAAGTAAGCTGGTGTTTGCTTCTACTAACGCACCTTCTGAAAATTGAAAACGCCCTGCAATGCCAGAAACAGGCGCGGTTACTTGTGTATAAGAAAGATTGAGTTCAGCTTCTTTAATGTTGGCCTGCGCTTGCATCATGTCGGCCTGAGAAATGCTCACATCCGAAGTCGCATTATCGTACTCACGCTGACTCACCGATTGTGTTGCTAATAATTCTTTTAAACGATTAGATTCGCGTGAGGTTTGCGTAATGCGAGCACTTTGAGCAGTCGCTTGCGCTTTGGCTTGGTTGAGTGCAATTTGAAACGGCACAGGGTCAATTAAAAAAAGTGTCTGCCCTGCTTTTACCGGTTCACCTTCTTCAAACATTTTTTTAAGTATGATGCCGCCAACACGTGGCCTAACTTCCACCTCTTTTGCACCCTCGGTTTGCGCTACCGCTTCTACACTCATGGGGACTGATGTAGGCGCCACACTAATATAACTCACAGGCATCGCGGCAGGTGCTGGTGGCGCGGCATCTTCTTTTTTACCGCATGCAGTCAAAATAACAGCAACAAATACTGATGCAAGTACTGCTGAAAATGTACTGTTAGATTTTTCACTATTTAATTTTTTATAGTGACAATGTTGCGGCAAAAAGTGCATGATGGCGACCCTGTTGAATTAATTTTTATGATGATAAATAGTTTATTTATCATAGTAATTGAGGTATATTATATACAAACAAGAATGTATGTAAACAATTTTTAGCGGTTAGCGGTAAATTTACAATTTAATTCAAAGGTTATTAATTAGCTCGTAAAAAACTTATTTTTTAAGTAATTAATATGTTGAGTAACTAATATAAAGTGCAATAAATTATGGTCAGAAAAACGAAAGAAGACGCTGAGCTCACTAGGCAACGCATTATCAACGCCGCAAGAACGGTATTTTTAACCCGTGGCGTTAGCCGTTCTACGCTTGAACACATTGCCGCCCAAGCAGAAGTGACGCGTGGGGCGGTTTATTGGCACTTTAAAAATAAAACTGAAATTTTTTATGCTTTACGTGATCGCGCATTTTTACCTTTAATCGACCGCATGTACGACACACTCGCCATACAAACTGACGACATAGACCCACTGACCCAAATTGAAAATAGCTTGAGTGACACCATTAATGAGCTCAATGAAAACATTGAAATGCGTCAGATTTATGAAATCATGATGATTAAATGTGAGTATGTAGATGAGTTTGCCACGGTGTTACAGCAAATTTTAAATAACTGTTCCAATATTACTGAAAAAATTCAACTTGCTTACGAACGCGCACATGAGCAAAACCTGCTAACCCCTACCCTCACGCCGCATACACTGGCGCTCGATACGCATTTGTTTTTTAGCGGCTTGTTACATATGTGGGTAAAAGATGCCGATGGTAGCCGCTTTCGCCATCAAGCTAAACAGTTAATACAATCCCACATCAATTTGCGCAGAAAATAGCATAAACCTATTGTAAATCAATCACAAAGGCGATATTATCGATAAAACACTTTAGGAGTCGCTAGTGAAAGTTCAAACAGGCGAAATTTACGGCAAACAGACATCCAACAAATTTGTGATGTACAACGTGCTTAAAGTAAGTAAAACTAAAGGCACTAATAAAGCAAATACAGACCAAGAGATTGTCACCCTGCAGAATATTGACAACTTGCTCAGCTTATTTGAAACAACCTCACAAAAGCTGTTCAGTTCTGGCTATATCCTGATTAGCCAAACGCCTTATATTGATTTAAACGCAACCACACCCAAAAAACGCAAAGCCGCTAAAAAACCAACGCGTTGCCCACTTACCTTAGATTTTTTAGAAGCTCGCGCCGATAGCGAACGTCCAGCGCCAGTACTACAAGATTTATTTAGTTAGTTTTATTTACAAAAACCCACACCTTCAAAACACCTGCCCTGCAGGCCAATACCCATGGGGCTTACAGAGCATAATTTTTCTCTCGCACATCGATTAGATGTATTACACACTATTCTTGCATATCCCGCCATTCATCAGTTTGGGGCTCACGTTGTAGATTTATTTTCTTCGGGTAGTCTTGACCAACTGCTCGGAATACGCTGATTACTTGTGCGAGCGGCACAAAGTAAAGCTTTTTATGGCGCATCTTATCTGAGGTGAGATAGAAACCTTCAATTATCCCATCTTCCGTCAAGCCAATGATGAAAACATAGCTATGAATGACCTGATTACAAAGAAACTCAAGGTCATGTTGCTCTTGTGTCACCGAGTCTAGGTCAAATAACTCTTCGAAATTGTGCCTGTTAAAATAGTCAACGATTTCGCCTTGTATTGCAGGAAATGACTCTAGGGTTACACTTATCTGCTTAGTTGATATTGAAAGCTTGAAAGTCGAAATTAGTTTGCGAATAGCATAGAAGCCTATAAAAATCTCTCGTTCGACACGCATAAGTGATTTCTCACTTGTTTCTTCTTCAACACGAAGTCGCTGGAGCCATGTGGCAGCCCTAAGAAGAGGTGTTTTCCAATAACGCGACACACTAATCATAAATAAAATACTAACCTCTCGGTGGCCCGCCCCTCAAATCATGCCCATCCGCACTATAAATCTCCACTTCCACAAAATCACCAGGCGTTAAGCCTTCAGCATCTTCCATATACACCACGCCATCAATCTCTGGCGCATCAGCTTTGGTGCGACCAATCGCCTCAATATGGCCTTCAGCATCTTGCACAATTTCATCCACCAACACCGTTTGCATGCTGCCGATTTTATTATGTAACTTAGCCGCGCTAATACGCTCTTGCACTGCCATAAAGCGGCTTAGCCGCTCTTGTTTCACTTCTTCTGGCACATGGTCTGGCAACTCATTGGCTTTTGCCCCATCCACTGCAGAATAAGCAAAGCAGCCTACCCTGTCCAACTGGGCTTCTTCTAAAAAGTCCAATAGCATTTGAAAATCGTCTTCCGTCTCACCCGGGAAGCCTGCGATAAACGTACTACGCACGGTAATATCTGGGCAGATTTCGCGCCAAGCTTTAATGCGTGTCAAGTTATTCTCGGCGTGTGCTGGGCGTTTCATGGCTTTTAAGATTCTAGGACTAGCATGCTGAAATGGCACGTCTAAATACGGCAAAATCAGGCCATCGGCCATTAAAGGAATCACTTCATCCACATGCGGATATGGGTATACATAATGCAAGCGTGTCCATACACCAAGCTCAGATAAGCTTTGGCACAATTCAGTCATGCGCGTTTTCACAGGGCGACCGTTCCAAAAACCCGGGCGGTATTTCACATCTACGCCATAAGCAGAGGTATCTTGCGAGATAACTAAAATCTCTGAAACACCTGCATTGACAAGATTCTCTGCCTCGTTCAAAACCTCACCAATTGGGCGACTGACTAAATCGCCGCGCATGCTGGGGATAATGCAAAAGCTGCAACGATGATTACAGCCTTCTGAAATCTTCAAGTACGCATAATGGCTGGGCGTTAAGCGGATGCCTTGCGGCGGCACTAAATCGATAAACGGCTCGTGTAATTTGGGTAAATTAGCATGCACATGCGTCATCACTTCTTCTAGCGCATGTGGCCCAGTGACCGCTAAAACACTAGGATGTGCGGCCTCTACTACGCCTTTTTTGGCACCTAAACAACCAGTGACAATCACTTTGCCATTTTTGTGAATGGCCTCACCAATTGCATCCAGCGATTCTTGCACTGCAGAATCGATAAAGCCGCAGGTATTTACCACCACCAAATCAGAATCTTCATAACTGGGTGAGATTTCGTAGCCTTCAGCACGCAGTTGCGTAAGGATGCGCTCAGCATCACTACCCGCTTTGGGGCAGCCCAGCGACACAAAGCCAACTTTAGGGGCTGTGGATTTTAGAGATTGTGTTGAAGTTTTCATCTGTAGAACCTACTAATAATTCGTGCTAAATTTAATGTAACCAAACGCCGACCAACCACACTGTCATCACACCCAAGCCGATTAGGCAAAGTTGTGAAACGGTGGCGTTAAGCTCGGTGCGTTTGTGTAAACTGGGGATTAAATCGGCGACTGACACATAGAGCAGGCTAGCGGCGGCAAGCCCTAAAATATAAGGAATTGCACCAGTTGCTTGCTGCAAGAAATAATATGCCAACACAGCGCCCAGCA
The DNA here is from genome assembly GCA_011391175.1 of Methylophilaceae bacterium. GTDB lineage: Bacteria > Pseudomonadota > Gammaproteobacteria > Burkholderiales > Methylophilaceae > Methylotenera_A. Next base: position 24,484 of record JAABQZ010000002.1, read on the forward strand.
AGGTAGCTAAACTACTGCCTAAGTTAAACCATAACGCTTTTTTCTTGCTGTAGCCTGAGTGTAGCAAAATTAAAAAGTCGCCTACTTCTTGCGGGATTTCGTGCGCGATAATTGCCAGCGCAGTCACAATACCCACTTTTATGTCCACCATAAATGCAGATGCAATCAATACCCCATCCACAAAATTATGGAAGGTATCGCCGATTAAAATCATGGTAGCGCTTCTGCCGTCATCATGAGCATGAGTATGTGCTTGAGGTTTAGCAGAAATATTGGGCTGCAACTTTAAAACTGGTTTAAATTTAGTGGTGGTGACTAGACTTGTATTTTCAGCACTTACATTTTCAGAGCCCACATTCTCAGGACAGTGTGCATCATCATGCGGTGCGTGCACTTCGCAATGGTCACCATGACAATGGCGCCATATCACCAGCTTTTCTAACGCAAAAAATAGCAATATGCCAATTAACACAGTACCCGTTACGGCTTGTACGCTAGTGGCGTGTTCAATTGCCTCTGGCAAAATCTCCAAAAATACTGCACCTAACATTGCGCCAATGGCATAGCTGATAAGCACGGGCAAGCCTGCGCGGCTAATATTAAGCGACACCAATGCTGCGCCTGCTACGCTGAGCACACCGCCCAATAAGCTAAAGAGCGTAATCCACGTGAGTATAGAAAATTCGGGAAGGTTCATGCCGTGCTAAGTATTTGAAAGGATGGGCATTATATATCAATTAAGCCTGAATTTAAGTTTGGTCTAGTCAAGCTAACCAAATGAGAGTTGCCATACGACCTGTGTCGCCATCGCGGCGATATGAAAAAAAACGTTCTTCATCGCTAAACGTACAAAAATCTTCGTCATATCCACCGCCATAAATATGGGCAACGCCCAAATTGTTTAAGCGCAGCGTAGCTAGTTGGTAAATATTGGCTAAGAATTTATTACCTTGCAATTTAAAGGCGCTGGCGGCATTTTTATCTTTTCCCACAAATTGCGCACGCACTTCTGCACCTACTTCAAACGCCTTCGGGCCAATTGCAGGGCCAAGCCAAGCCATTAAATCAGCAGGCTTTAATTGTGCTGTCCTGCAGAGCTCATGAATACTGGCTTCCAGCACACCATCACATAGCCCGCGCCAACCCGCATGTACCGCAGCCACCACGCTACCCGCCTTGTCACACAACAGTACAGGTAAACAATCGGCGGTCATGGCCACACACACCACATTTTTTTGAGTAGTAAAACTCGCATCAGCACTGGGTATACAATTTATATCCACGCAGTTTGTATTAGCGGCATCAACCACCTCAATACCATGCACTTGATTTAACCACACTGGTTCGCTAGGTAACAATTGACTCAGCAATTGGCGGTTTTGCGCAACATGCATCGGGTTATCTTTAACATGCGTGCCAAAATTTAAGCTGTTATAAGGTGCTAGGCTGTAGCCAGCTTTGCGAGTGGTCTGCAAGGCATGCACATTTGCTGGTGCTGGCCATTTTGGAACGATAAAATCAGGACTAATCATCCTCTCACTCGTCACCTTCTAAATCACTATCTTGCAAGTCTTCATCTTCAAAGTCTTCGTCGTCGCCATCTAAATCGAAATCGTCATCGTCCTCACCTACATATAAGCCATTTTCATCCACTGCAAAATCAAAAGGCTCTTCTTCTATTGGTGCATCTTCATGGCGCATGGCTTCTAGCAAGACTTTCATGTCATCTGCCAGCTCAATTTGCCATTCCATAAACTCGTTGGTTTTAGGGTGAATTAAACCTAGTTTCACCGCATGTAATGCCTGCCGATTAAATCCAGTTACCGCATCGCGTAACGTTTGCGTCATCAATTTATGCGGAATAATATTGCCAATGCCATATACAGGGTCGCCTAACATAGGCGCTTTTAAAAACTGCATGTGCACACGAATTTGATGAGTGCGACCAGTTTCTAACTGGCAACGCAAATAGGTATGCACGCCAAAACGTTCTAGTACTTCATAATGGGTAATGGCGGGCTTGCCTGTACGCGATATGGCCATTTTAGTACGCGCATGCGAATGCCGACCAATCGGCTGATTAATGGTGCCATTGCGCCACAATTGCCCCCATACAATCGCACGATATTCGCGTTTGACCTTGCGCGCTTGCAACTGCCGCACCAAACTCGTTTGCGCTTCTAGCGTCTTTGCCACCACCAGCAAACCACTGGTATCTTTATCTAGCCGATGCACAATGCCCGCGCGCGGCACATCATTTAGTTGCGGCGCGTGGTGCAATAATGCGTTCAACAATGTACCACTCCAATTGCCAGCCGCTGGGTGCACCACCAAGCCTGCGGGCTTATTAATCACTAGAATAGTGTCATCCTCAAACACAATATCCAGTGGGATATTTTCTGGCTTAAAGGCATTGTCTTGGGCGTTTTCTGGCGGGATTATCAGCACCTGCTCGCCACCCCACATCTTGGTTTTGGCAGTTGTCGCCTCACCATCTAAAGTCACCAAACCCGCTTTAATCCAAGCTTGCAGACGGCTTCGCGAATGCTCAGGCAAAAGCTGCTGCAAGGCCACATCTAGGCGCTGCCCGCCCATAGCCATAGGAATGCTTAGCATAATATTTGCTGGGTTTTCGGTGTTGCTTTGCGTTTGTGTTTGGGGCATCGGTTATAATAGTGCTAATTAATTTTAGGTATTTCGTATTGAAATTGCTAATGAAACATATTGCTAAGTATATTTTACAGCTTTTATTGCCATTGCTTGCCCCTTTATTTCTTGGCCTATTACTTGGAGGTTGCGCTATTTTTGGCGACCCGACAGAATTAGATGACACCAAAGGCTGGCAGGCTGAGCGCATTTACCGAGCTGGCGAAGAAAAAATGATCGATAAAGATTATGATAAAGCTATTGGTTATTTTCAAAAGTTAGAATCACGCTTTCCACATGGCAAATATGCAACGCAAGCCCAATTAGAGATTGCTTACGCTTATTATAAAAAAAGTGACCCAATCTCTTGCACTGCAGCAGCTGAACGCTTTATCAAGCTACACCCCAACCATCCCAATGTGGATTATGCTTATTATTTGAAAGGCCTTGCCACCTTTAACGAACGTGGCTTTATTGAAAAATATACCCTGCAAGAAATCAGCGATCGCGACCCAAAAACGCTTAAACTATCTTTTGCTGCCTTTAAAGAGCTGACCGACCGCTACCCAAAAAGCCGATATTTTAAAGACGCAACGCAACGCATGGTGTATTTAGTCAATTCACTCTCGCAGCACGAATTGCACGTGGCACGCTACTACATGAAGCGCCAAGCTTATTTGGCGGCATTGAATCGCGCAAAATATGTGCTGGAATATTATCCGAACTCAGCCTCTGTAGAAGAGGCGCTGGTGATAAGTATCAGCGCTTATGATTATATGGAGCTAGATGATTTAAAGCAGGACACAGTGCGCGTGCTTAAAACCAACTACCCACAAAATCCGATGGTAACTGGCAAAGTAGTAGAAGATGAACGCGTGTGGTGGAAATTCTGGGAAAGTCTGACTGAGAAATAGGCAAGTAAAACGCTAACTGCTTTAGTTATCGCTTCTTATCTTCTGCATCTTTTTTAGCTTTTAGCTCGGCACGCTGGGCCGTTTTTCGTCGACGCATACTCACGATACCCTCGCCTGCTTTACGTTTGTTATCTGGCTCAGCGAAAGGGTTGTCGCCTTGTTTAAATTGCACCCGCAATGGCGTGCCTGTCAGTTGGAATGTCTTGCGAAACACACCCTCTAAAAAGCGCTTATAGCTGTCTTTTACGCCATCCACATGGTTGCCATGCACCACCACAATCGGCGGATTCATGCCACCTTGGTGTGCATACCGCAACTTGGGTCTGGTGCCACGACTGACGGGTGGTTGATGTTGCGCGACTGCGTCTATTAAAACTCTCGTCAATTGTGGCGTGGCAAGCTTAGCCATGGCGGCTTTAAATGCGCCATCTACTGACACAAATAACTCTGGCAAGCCTTTTTTGCGTAGCGCTGAAATGTAGTGAAATTTAGCAAAATCTAAAAATTTCAGTTTCCGATCAATTTCGTTTTTAATAAACTCGCGCTCATCGTCAACCAAGCCATCCCATTTATTGATCGCCACCACTAGCGCCCGCCCTGCATCCAATATATAGGCGGCGACATGAGCATCTTGCTCAGTAATACCTTCTTGTGCATCCACCACCAAAATCGCCACATTGGCGTCTTCAATGGCTTGCATGGTTTTTATCACAGAGAATTTTTCAATCGACTCGAACACGCGGCCGCGCTTACGTACGCCAGCAGTGTCAATAATGATGTAATTTTTACCGTTTTTTTCGAGTTCAATTTCAATTGAATCACGCGTGGTGCCTGGTTCGTCAAACGCAATCACGCGCTCCTCACCCAGCAAAGCATTGACTAGCGTTGACTTGCCAACGTTAGGCCGTCCTACAATTGCGATTCTAGGGACTTTATTATTGGGCGATTTCTCATCAAAGTCAGGCTCAGGAAAATCCTCTAAAGCTAACTCGATTAAATCTTTAACACCTTCCCCGTGTGCAGATGAAATCGATAACGGTTCGCCAAGGCCCAATTCATGGAAATCTGCCGCTACTACTGCGCGATTCATGCCTTCTGTTTTATTCACTGCCAGCAACACTGGGCGTTGAGCGCGGCGTAATTTATCCGCAATAATAAATTCCTGCGGTGTCATGCCTGCACGACCATCAACAATAAAAATCACTACATCGGCTTCATCAATTGCCAGCAAAGTCTGCTTGGCCATTTCTTTTAAAATGCCTGATTCTGCGGTGGGCTCAAACCCACCAGTATCAATCACCAAATAGGGTTTACTGCCACCAATGCCGCGACCATAGTGGCGGTCGCGCGTAAGGCCTGGCAAGTCCGCCACCAGTGCGTCGCGACTTTTGGTTAAACGATTAAAAAGGGTGGATTTGCCAACGTTGGGGCGGCCAACGAGTACGATAGTAGGTAGCATATGTTTACTGAGGCGCTTTGTTTATTGCTGCTCTGGGCTAGGCAATCTGATGCCCGGGCCGCTGTTGTCTTGGTTGTTGCTATCTGGAAGCAAAATTGAGTCTTTGTTTTGGAACAAAATACTACGCTCAGAATTAGGCTCGTTGGAAGACTCTGGCACAGCAGGCTCTTGCATCTCTGAGGGCGATATTTCCGGCTCGGGTAATGTTAACCTTGCTGGTGCGGGCTCTGTAGCCACCTCAGTATCTGGTTTTGAAACTGCTGGTGTTGGCTTAACATTGTTTTCATTAATGCTAATCGCGTACAAACCGCCATCACGCGTTTCTGCAATCAATTGATTTGATTTAGTCCCTGCAACTAATGACATCACTGCGTTACTGTCAAGTTGAACGCGCGCGGCAAATTTACCTTCTTCGCGCGTTAAAAAGTGCACATAACCTTCTAAGTCACCCACTGCAATCACACCACCCATCGGTAATGGCGCAGTTAAGCGGCGATTTGACAACGCCCCTTGCCGCCAAAATGTCTTGCCAGAAGTATAATCAAGTGAGTAAACAGCACCCAACGTGTGCGAAACAAATATTTTGGCATCTTCAGCACTTAGACCACTGTAACTTGAAATATCACGATTCCAAAGAACGCGGCCAGACGCACGGTCTACTGCTGCAATTTTTCCTTGATATGCAACGGCATACACCAATGCGCCGTCTACCACAGGCAAACTAGTAATGTCGGCAATGCGCTCAATCTCTGTAACGCCCCTGGGTTGCGCAACTGTGGCCTCCCATATCAGCTTACCGTTATCGGCACGAATAGCCACCATCTTACCACCCGCAAACCCTGCGTATATCGCACCACTATCCACCACCACACCCACACTACTACGCAAGGTAAGTGCTGGGTTAATCCGCTCATACACCCACTTACGGCTACCATCCGCCGCATCTAGGCCATAGATACGATTATCTCCAGAGCGCGCAATGACGACGCCGTCAAAGTAACGTGGCACACTTAAAATTTCGCTAGAAAGCTTAGCTTTCCACAGCTGTTTTCCAGATATATCGTAAGCAAACACATTGCCTTTGCTGCTGCCCACCAACACAATACCAGCACCAAGGCCCACGCCACCACTAATTGGCTCACCCACATTAACAAGCCATATTTGACGACCATTGGTGGGGTCTAGTTTAGAAATTTCGCCTTCGGCATTAGCCGCATAAACCGCAGTCGAGTCAAGCGCAGGCGTGTAATCAAATGTTTCGGTTTTGCCAGTGTTGCTAGACCAATCCATTTTCACGGAATGCGTTGCTTGAATATCTTCTAATTCCGCTGGCGGGTTGGGTGGCTCACGGCCGAACACCTTGTCGGCAAAATCTAGGCGCAACTCAGTAAGCGTGCTACATGCCGTGATGCCAAACAGGCTTAACAATAAAAATAATCGGATATATGATGTGCGTAACATGGGGTAGTAATTAGCCTAGGGCGTAAATTTAAGCCCCTAAAGATTCAAGTTTTTGCTGTGTGTATTGATGTAATCTACCTTGTACATCCAAATTACCCAGTGCGCTTTCAAATGCTTTTTTTGCCTCGGCTTGTTTACCTTGGGCTAAATACACGTCACCTTGCAAGCTTGCTTTTAGGCCTTCGTAGCCTTTGTCATTAATGCCCGCTAAAACTTTTTGTGCGCCATCGTAGTCTTTTTCTTCGAACAAAACACTTGCTAAGTGCAAACTGGCAATCGCTTTTACAGCACCTTCTTTGGCATTTTTAATGGCCCACTCTAATTGGGCTTTGGCACTTTTGTCATCATTGGCAGCAAAATTGGCTTTTGCTGCAAACACTGCAGCCCGGCCTGCATAAGGCGTACCAGAGTAACTATCCATCAATTTGGCAGACTGCATTTTAATTTCTGCAGTTTTGCTGATATCCGTTACCACAAGAGCTTGATATAGTTCAGAGGCTTCTACTGCTTTTCTATTCTGAAAATAGCCATAAGCTTGCCAGCCTGCGTAAGCGATTAAAGCGGCTAATACCAGATTAATCGCCATTTTGCCATTTTTATTCCACCAAGCTTTAAACTCGTCTAACTGCTCTTGCTCTTCTAAATCGTATGCCATATTTTTAAATCCACCGAAATTTTAATATCTAAAGCTTAATCCAAAATTCTAAAATAACTCTCTAATTTGCTATCTAGGCTACTTTCCGACCTGGTATTGCACTTAGCAATTGCTGCGTGTAAATCTGCTGTGGTGCATTATAAATAGCTTCCACTGCGCCTTGCTCTACAATTTTACCTTTGTGCATAACTATAATTTCATCCGCCACATGCCGCACGACGCGTAAATCGTGGCTAATAAAAATATAACTCAAGCCCATTTCTTGTTGCAACTCTTTGAGTAATAACAAAATTTGCGCCTGTACAGACACATCTAAGGCTGATACCGGCTCATCGCACACCACTACTTTTGGATTTAACACCAAAGCACGCGCAATACCAATCCGCTGACGCTGTCCGCCCGAAAACTGGTGAGGATATTTCAACGCATCATCTGCGCTTAAACCCACACGCAACAACATTTGCAACATTTTCTGTTTTTGTTCAGCGGCAGAACCCATGCCATGAATCAGCAAACCCTCACCCACAATTTCGCCTACTTTCATGCGTGGATTCAGCGACGCAAAAGGATCTTGAAATACCATCTGCAAATACTTACGCACATTGCGTAGTGCTGGGCCTTGCAGCTTGGCGAGATCCTGTCCTTCAAAAATCACTTCACCGCTATCAAACGGGTGCAATTGTAACAGACAACGTGCCAAAGTGGATTTACCGCTGCCAGATTCGCCTACAACTGCCAGCGTTGAACCTGCTTTCAAGGAAATACTCACGTCATCCAGTGCTTTCACCTGACTGCTACCAAAACCAAAGCGGCCACTGCGTTGGCTGTAGCATTTAACTAAGTGATTGGCTTGTAAGATAACGTTTTCTGAAATTTGGTGACTCATGCGGTGGCCTTGTCGTCTTTGAGCCCGTCCTTCAACCAAGCATAATCAATCGGCTTAAGCTGTTTTTTGCCTTCTGCATCTGGCACGCAGGCTAACAGTGCCTTGGTGTAAGGGTGTTTGGGCTTTGTCAGCACCTCTTTTTTGCTGCCTGTTTCAACAATCTCACCGCGAAACATCACGATGACGTCATCGGCAATATCAGCTACCACACCAAAATCATGAGTAATAAACAGCATGGCCATATTCATGCGCGTTTTTAACGCATCTAATAATTGTAAAATTTGCGCTTGCACCGTCACATCTAATGCTGTGGTTGGCTCGTCTGCAATTAGCAACGCAGGCTCACACGCAATACTCATAGCAATCATCACGCGTTGGCGCTGCCCACCAGAAAGCTCATCAGGATAGCTATTAGCTCGCTCGGCAGGGATGCCAACTTGTGTGAGCAATGCGGCAATTTTATCTTTTAAGGCCTGACCTTTTAAACCCAAATGCGCGGTTAAACTTTCACCAATCTGGAAACCTACTGTGAGCACAGGGTTGAGTGAAGTCATTGGCTCTTGAAATATCATACCGATTTTTGCACCGCGAATGGATTGCAGCGATTTTTCGTCTAACTTGGTAATATCTTGGCCTTGAAACACAATGTTTCCGCTGGCTTGCAACTGCTTTGAAAGCAAGTTCATAATACTCAACGCAGTGAGACTTTTACCACTGCCCGATTCGCCCACAATACAGGTGGTTTTACCTGCCGATAAAGTGAGGCTGACGTTATTGACCAGCAAACGGTTTGGTGCGTTATGTGGGGTAATACTTAGGTTAGCAATCTTTAAAATCTCAGACATAAACCCTCAAAAAATTGATGAGTTTTTCCATTATTCAATATTGTAGACAATCGTTACGACCACACGCGCTGTTTTTTCGATGGTGGATTTATCGTAAGTACCGCCGTAACTGTCGTCACTAGCCTCGCCACCTTTGGCCAAAATGTAGAATGCACCTTGGTTGGCAGATTTCATCACGCCCACTTTTACGCCATCTTGCTTCACAAATTCGGTGGCGCGGCTGCGCGCATTTTTGGTGGCATCAGAAATTAACGACATTTTGACTAGCTCTAAGCCACTCACTAAATACTGAGGTGGTTGCGCAGTAATCGGGTGATTGTCAGCACGTAGTTGCAAAATAGCTTGATTCGCTTGGGTGATTTTATCTAAATCTTTACTGCTGATGACCACTGACTGGTAAGCATCAAAGCCTTTACGCACTTGGCGCGGCGTATCTTTAATAAAGATTTCTTCATAATGGTCAGCAATACCTTCCACACTCCAATCCCAAGTCTGTTTGGGCAAGCCTTGTTTAATCAAAAAGGCTTCCAGCACTTTACGCTCTGTGGCTAATTTTTCTAATGCGCTGCGTTGTTCAGCGTCGGTCACGCCAATATTCAGCATCCAAGTGGCACTATCAGCAGAAATAGGCTTTTCAGCCAAGCCTTTCACAGTAATACTTTGCTGGCCTGACACGGCGCGCTTGGCTTGCACGCCTAAAATAAACGCAGCGCTTGCCATGCCGATAGCGAGCAATAAGCCCAACACGATAATGGCATTTGAAAATTGGCTAGAATTTAATTGTTTGGTTTCGCTCATGCTTTACTCCCCAATAAAACTGCGCACTTCGTTTAGTTTACAGCGTTTTTGTTCGCCCGTTTGCAATAAGGGCTTGAGCGAGATTTCACCTGCTGCCGCTTCGTCGTCACCCAGAATCGCCGCATAACGCGCACCGCTTCGGTCCGCCTTTTTCATTTGCGATTTAAAACTACCACCACCCGCATGTAGTAACACATTCAGGCCGGCTTCGCGCAAAGTTTCCGCAGCTGCAAATGCTTGTTGTTCCGCCAATGCGCCAACATTAACCAAATAAATGTCTGGCACATTATTAGCGGTCACTCCATATTCTTGCATAAGCAAAAATACACGCTCTAACCCAATAGCAAAGCCACAGGCAGGCGTTGCATTACCGCCTAAACGCTCAACCAACGTGTCATATCTGCCACCACCAGCAATAGTGCCTTGCGCACCCAACTTGGTCGTCACCCACTCAAACACGGTACGGTTGTAATAATCCAAACCGCGTACTAAACGATGATTGATGCTATAGGCAATGCCGGCTTGCTGCAACAATTGACATAGTTTTTCAAAATGGGTTCGACTAGCTTCACCTAAACCCTCCATTAATTTAGGTGCAGCCTCGCACATGGCTTGCATGCGGGGATTTTTGCTATCTAAAATACGTAAAGGATTGGTGTGCAAACGGCGTTTTGCGTCTTCATCTAGCAACTCTGCGTGTTTTTCAAAGTAAGCAATCAAGGTATTTCGATAAGCTGCGCGCTCATCTGCATCGCCGATGCTATTAATCTGCAGCGCCACATCTTTAATTTCAAGCGCCCGCCATAGCCTTGCCAGCAACACTATTTGCTCAGCATCAACTTCTGGCGAATCAAAACCAAACGCTTCTACGCCGATTTGGTGAAATTGTCTTTGCCGTCCCTTTTGTACGTTCTCATGCCTAAACATCGCCCCGCTATACCAAAGCCGCACTGGGCCGTTGTAGGTCAGATTGCTTTCGATTACCGCACGCACGCAACCCGCCGTGCCTTCTGGGCGTAAGGTGAGCTTGTCGCCATTGAGCGCATCTGTCCAAGCGTACATTTCTTTCTCAACAATGTCGGTATGTTCACCCACACTGCGCACAAATAAATCAGTAGCTTCTACAATCGGCATGCGAATATTGTTGTAACCATATTGGCTAAGTATAGCTCTGGCCGCGTCTTCTAGCTTAAACCACAATGGCGTATGCTCAGGCAAGATATCGTAAAAGCCTTTAATACTTTGAATTTTTTGCTGCGGTTTTGGTGTTAATTCTTCTGCCATTTTGATGGGTATTTGTTAATTAATTAATATTGTTTAGCAAGCGAGCAAAAAAATATGCCCTGCGAGGCAATGTCCATGCGGCCTGCAGAGCACTGTCCGAAAGGTACGTGTTTTAGCTTAGACGCTAGCTTGCATTCAGGCATTATTCACTGCACGAATCGGAATCATTTTTTGTAACACTGGTGCAGTGCGTAGCTTGCCGCCTTCCGCATAGTTTTTTTGCACGTATTGTTCCACAATCGCTTGAAACTCTTGTGCAATATGGTCGCCTTTTAACGTGACGGTTTTTTCGCCATCAACAAACACCGGCGCCACTGGTGTCTCACCAGTGCCAGGCAGACTAATGCCAATGTTCGCCAGCTTAGACTCACCTGGGCCATTCACCACACAGCCCATCACCGCTACGCTCATATCCTCCACGCCTGGGTAGGCTTTACGCCACACTGGCATTTGAGTACGCAAATAACCTTGTATTTGCATAGCGAGCTCTTGAAAGTAAGTCGAAGTCGTGCGGCCGCAACCTGGGCAGGCTGTGACTAAAGGGGTGAAGGAGCGAATACCCATGGTTTGCAAAATCTCTTGTGCAACCACTACCTCTTTGGTGCGTGATTCGTTGGGCTCAGGCGTTAAAGAGACGCGAATGGTGTCGCCAATGCCTTCCTGAAGCAACAGAGAAAGTGCGGCGGTTGAGGCGACGATGCCTTTACTACCCATGCCCGCCTCGGTGAGCCCTAAATGCAAGGGATAATCACAACGTTTGGCCAGCTCACGATACACCTTCACTAAATCCTGCACGTTACTCACCTTGCAGGAAATAATAATCTGATTCGGCTGTAAACCAATATCCACAGCTTGTTGAGCACTTTCTAATGCTGATTGAATAAGCGCTTCGCGCATCAATTCGTCGGCAGATAATGGGCTGGCAAGCTTGCCGTTGTCATCCATCATTTGTGCCATTTTGGCTTGGTCTAGGCTACCCCAGTTCACCCCGATGCGCACACTTTTTTGGTATTGAATGGCCGCTTCAATCATCAAAGCAAATTGCTCGTCACGCTTGCTGCCTTTGCCGACATTGCCTGGGTTGATGCGATATTTTGCCAGTGCTTTGGCGCAATCAGGATAAACCGCCAACAATTTATGACCGTTATAGTGAAAATCGCCGACTAAGGGCACATTGCAGCCCAAATCATCTAAGCCCTTGCGTATCGCCGCCACCTGTGCGGCCGCTTCTGGGGAGTTAACGGTAATGCGAACTACTTCGCTACCCGCCTGCCAGAGTTCGAACACCTGTTGAATGGTGGCATTTGCATCGGCGGTGTCGGTGTTGGTCATGCTTTGCACAACAACCGAAGCCACTGGCGTACCAGCTAAGCCGCCGCCTACAGGCACGTGGCCTATCATCACTTGTAAAGAATTACGCCGCATCGTATAACTACTCAAGCTTAATGTGCGCAACGTTGTTACGTGAATGTGGCGCCAAATCGATAGCTCTACCATTCATATTTAAACTAGTGGCACCCGCATTGCCCACCGTCACATTGACTGGCGGCGTCACGTCGATACTTTCACGGCTCCCTGCAAATATGGTTTTGCTATAGATTTCCCGTCCGCTTGCATCTACGACGTTAACCCATGTTTCTTGCGTCGCATTAATCTCCAGCTTAGCTCTGCTTATTGATATTGGCGCAGAAATTGGCGCTGCTGGCGGAGGAGCTACTGGCGTAGCGACTGCTGAAGCTGGTGGTGGATTTGGTACCACTGTAGCAGGGGTTGCGATATCAATGGGTGTGCCAGCTGACGATGATGAAGTCGTATCTGCGGCTGGCGGCAGGGTGAGCTCGATTGAAGATTGCGACTCTGGTGTGCGCTCTGCCGCTGGCAAAGCAGGCTCAGGCAATGGCTCTAAATTTTCGTTACTTAAGCTTTCAATACTAGTACTGGGTAAAGTGGGGCTAGGTTTTTGAATATAACTCTGATAAAACAACCAAATACCTAAAGCCAGTAATGCCGCCAAAACTACCCAAATGTAACTGCTGGGCTTAGGTTTATCACCGCCGGTCACCTGCATATTAGTTGTGGGTTTTACTGTCAGGTCGTATTGTGTATTGCTAGGCACAATAACAATATAGGCATCCAACAAAGGCTCTGCATTCATTTTAAGCAGCTTGGCATAATTACGAATAAAGCCACGCACGATAGTTGGCTCGGGTAATTTAGCAAACTGGTCTGCTTCAATTGCTTCAATTTGTTTAGGGCCGAGCCTTAATTTGCTCGCTACGTCTTGCACCGACAGCCCTTGTGCCTCACGCGCCAAGCGCAATGCACCACCACAACGCGAGCGAGTATAAGTAGTGTTGTCTGCAGTTTGTTCAGCAGCGACTGGAGCTACCACAGCATCTTGCAACGTTGGTATATCAAACGTATTTTTTGGTTTGCGAGCCATGATGCCACCTTAGAATTGACATAGTTATCTTATTGAAAATACTACATTTTTGGTAAGAATAAACTGATTAAATACGCCTATTTTCCACTTAGCAGCAAGCGCGTCTGCTCAGAATTAGGATATTGTTGGCGCAATTGCAAAGCATAACTAGACACATTGTCTTTATCGCCCAACACCCGCTCTATTTTAATGCCTAACCACAAGGTTTCTGCACTGGGGCTTGCTACCAAAGCGTTTTGCAAGGTTTGCTTTGCTGTAGCGGTATCACCTCGATTAAATTGAATCTCGGCTAACTGCGTGGCAGCTGAATGTGTCAATGGTTGTATTTGCAGCGCTTTAATCAGGTAAGTTTCGGCGTTATTCATATCATTTTTACGTGCCGAGCAAATGCCAGCATTAGCGTATGCCAAATTTGGCGTGCTATACAGTGGGTTTTTGACCGCCTCTAAAAAATGCTTAATTGATTCATCGTAGCGCTTTCTACTGCACAAAAAACTACCGTAGTTGTTGTGCGATTCTGAGCTTCTTGGCTGTAACTGAATCGCTTTTTTATAGCTAACATCTGCTTTGGCGTCTTCACCCAATGCGGCATACACCAAACCCAAGCCATTGTAGGCCAGTGCAAAGCTAGGATCTATTTGTACCGCTTCGTTAAACTCACTGAGTGCAATTTCATATTTTCCTTGCTGCAAGTAAGCGGCCCCTAAATCTGAATGTGCACGTGCGCGCCCAGCAAGTGCAGTTTCGTTGTAAATATTACTATTGCCGCCTGAACTATTTTGTCCTGATGTTGCACACCCACCCACTAGCAAAGTTAACCCCAATAACATCCAATATCTATTAATCATGCCGCTGCCTCTATGGGAATACCTTTTAACGTACGTTTAGTTTTATCAAGCACTTTACCTGCCAATTGCCCGCAAGCCGCGTCAATATCATCACCGCGTGTTTTGCGCACGGTCACAATATAGCCTGCTTGCATTAAAATATCACGGAACACCCGAATATGGCTAGGTTTAGATGTTTGATAGCCACTATTAGGAAATGGGTTAAACGGGATTAAATTGAGTTTGCAAGGAACATGTTTAATCACCTCAAGCAATTCATGCGCGTGCTCTACCGTATCATTGACGCCTTCTAACATCACATACTCAAAGGTGACAAAGTCACGCGGCGCTTTTTCTAGGTAACGGTTGCAAGCTGCCATTAACTCTTTAATCGGGTATTTTTTATTAATCGGAACTAATACGTCGCGAAGCGCGTCGTTAGGCGCGTGCAGGCTCACTGCCAGCGCTACTGGGCAATCTTCTTTTAGTTTATCCATAGCTGGTACAATGCCGCTTGTAGAAAGCGTGACGCGGCGGCGACTTAAGCCATACGCGCTGTCATCCAACATAATTTGCATGGCGGTGACGACGTTTTCATAGTTGGTCAGCGGCTCGCCCATGCCCATCATGACGACGTTTGAAATAATACGATCATTCGCAGACAGCAAATCATAACCAGCCTCACTGCGTAACGATTTATTGGCTATCGCCAGCTGACCAATGATTTCTGACACACTCAAATTGCGGTTAAAACCCTGCGCGCCCGTGCTACAAAAGGTACACGCTAGCGCACAACCCACTTGGCTAGAGATACACAAAGTACCGCGATCATCCTCTGGGATAAATACTGTTTCGATGCTATTCGCTACACCATTTTTATCGTCAGTACCGATTAACCATTTGCGCGTGCCATCGTTAGAAATTTGCTCTAACTGCACATTCGGCAAGGTAATTTCTGTATCAAGCGCCAGTTTCTCACGCAAACTTTTGGCGATATCAGTCATTTTCGCAAAATCATGCACGCCAAAATGATGCATCCAGCGCATCAATTGCTTGGCACGAAAAGGCTTCTCGCCGATACTTGCGAAGTAATCGGCGAGTTGAGGTTGACTATAATTAAGTAGATTAATCAATGATTAAACGATTATCCAAAAAAGTACTTAATCTCAATGGCTGCGTTTTCAGCTGAATCTGAACCGTGTACCGCATTAGCATCAATGCTTTCTGCAAAATCAGCACGAATGGTGCCTGCAGCTGCTTCTTTTGGATTAGTCGCGCCCATTAAGTCACGGTTTTTCAACACAGCGCCTTCGCCTTCTAAGGCTTGAATCATCACTGGGCCAGAGATCATGAATTTAACTAAATCGTTAAAGAATGGACGTGCTGCATGCACAGCGTAAAAACCTTCTGCTTCGGCTTTAGTTAAGTGCGTCATTTTTGCCGCAACAATTTTTAAACCAGCGTTTTCAAAACGCGTATAAATTTGACCAATTACGTTTTTTGCCACTGCATCTGGTTTGATAATACTAAGGGTGCGCTCTACTGCCATTTGAAACTCCAAGAAAATAATTAAATGAACTACTTAGAAAGGTGCAGATTCTAGCATTTTTGCAGGATTTGATAAACCATCAATTTGTAGCATTTTGTAAATATAGCGCTTAATTTGTGGCAAAATCTAGGCTGATGAAATCTGCAAACATAAATACTTTTCCAATCACTGCCACCTGCCCTGCATGCGGCTTGTTGTGTGATGACATTGCACTTGAAAATATCAATCATCAATTAAAAGTGACCAAGCCTAATTGCGCAAAAACAGTTGCATTTTTTGAGCGGGCTATAGGCGAAAATACATCGCTAATTGCAGGCAAACCAGCCACATTGCAAGAAGCCATTTTGAAGGTTGCTGAAATTTTAAAACAGGCTCACAAGCCAATATTCACTGGACTAGGCACCGATGTACAAGGCTATCGTGCCTTATACAGCTTATCTCAAAAAACTAGCGCTAGGCTTACCCACATGAACGCTACCAGCATGGCGCGCAACCTAAAAGTGCTGCAAAGTACGGGTTGGCAAACCACTACGCTAACCGAGGTGAAAAACCGCGCTGATGTCATTGTGTGCTTTGGCAGCGATTTGTTAAGCCACAACGCACGCTTTTTTGAGCGCTTTGTAGATGCAGATGGCATGTTTGTAAGTGCCAAAAATCGGCAAGTTGTGGTATTGGGTGAAGCTAGCAATCAAGCCATTAAAAGTGATGCTCTGCAAGCCGCATGGGTATTGCCTTGCAGGGCAACTGATTTGCCCTCGATAACAATTGCTTTGCGTGCATTGGTTGCTGGCAAGCAGCTAAAAGCCACTAAAATTGCAGGCGTAAAGGTAGGTGACTTGCAAACGTTTGCCGATAAACTAAAAGCCGCCAAATATGCGGTACTGACTTGGGTGGCAAAAGATTTAGACTTTGATCATGCCGAATTGACTATTCAAAACATTACTGAAACAGTGGCTATTTTAAACAAAACAACGCGTGCGGCTGGTTTGCCACTTGGCGGTAGCGATGGCGACACTAGCGCCAATAACGCGAACACTTGGTTAAGCGGGTTTGCGTTAAATGATGACGCTTTAAATGACGAGCACGCGGAACATGATGCAATGCTGTGGGTAAATAGCTTCAGCCCAGAAAAAGCGTCTCCACAAACGGATATGCCTTTGATTATCATTGGTAATTCAAACATCCAACATCAGGCTGAGGTATTTATCCCCATCGCCATACCTGGGTTAGATTGTAGCGGTACATTATTTAGAGTGGATTCATCGGTGGTTTTGCCGCTAAAAAAAGTGCGTGAGAATAACTTACCAACATTGGCTGAAGTGCTCTGCCAACTTGAAGAGCGGCTCAAATGATTACCTTATTAAAAAATGGTAAATTGTACGATCCTGCGCACAGTAAAAATGGCGTAGTAGAGGATATTTACATCCGTGATGGGCGTATTACCTCTAAACCCAGCCAAACTGAAAAAATTAATCAAACCTATGATTTAACTGGAAAAATTGTGATGGCTGGCGCGATTGATATGCATAGCCATATTGGCGGTGGCAAAGTGAATATTGCGCGCATGATGTTGCCAGAGTTTCAAGAAACTAAAAATTACAGTGAACCCGAAGCCCATATTTGCACGCCGAATTGCAGCCATATGGCCACACCTAACACTAGCGATACTGGGTTTAGATACATTGAAATGGGTTACACCGCCGCATTTGAACCTGCCATTTTGCCGATTAACGCGCGCCAAGCCCATCTGGAGATGGCTGACACGCCGATGATAGACAAAGGCGGCTATGCCATGCTGGGCAATGATGATTACTTTTTACGATTACTGAGTCAAAAAGCAGACCAAAAAGTAATCAATAACTACGTCGCTTGGACGCTACACGCGACACAAGCCATCGGCATTAAAGTGGTGAATCCAGGGGGCATTTCAGCGTTTAAGTTCAACCAGCGCAGGTTAAATTTGGATGAAAATAATGTGCATTATCAGGTCACGCCACGCGAAATTCTAAAAAGTTTAAGTCGCGCGGTACATGACTTAGGCATCGCTAAGCCGCTGCATGTGCATTGCAATAACTTAGGTGCGGCGGGCAACTTTCAAACCACGCTCGACACCATGGGCGCATCTGATGGCGTGCCGATGCACTTGACGCACATCCAGTTTCACAGCTATGGCACAGAAGGCGATAAGAAATTTTCATCTGCTGCTGCGCAAATCTCTGAGGCGCTGAATAATAACCAGCACATCACGGCCGATGTCGGGCAGATTTTATTCGGCCAAACGGTGACTGCATCAGGTGACAGCATGATGCAGCACTTAAACACCAAGCATGCCAACCCCAAAAAGTCAGTAATTATGGATATTGAATGTGATGCAGGTTGTGGCGTGGTGCCATTTAAATATCGCGACCAAAACTATGTCAATGCCCTGCAGTGGGCTATTGGCTTAGAGATTTTCCTGTCTGTTGAAGATCCATGGCGTATTTTCTTGACCACAGACCACCCCAATGGCGCGCCCTTTACCAGTTACCCACATTTAATTCGCTTGTTGATGGATAAAAGCTTTAGAAACGAAGTCTTTGCAAAGCTTAATTTAGACGCGCAAGCCATGAGCAACCTCACATCGTTGAATCGTGAGTATAGCTTGTACGAAATCGCTATCATGACGCGCGCAGGAGCAGCCAAATTAATCGGTTTAAATGACCGCGGTCATTTAGGCGCTGGCGCTGCAGCAGATATTACCATTTACACAGATCAACCCGACCGTGAAGCCATGTTTGCCAAACCAGATTACGTATTTAAAGATGGTGAACTGGTTGTTAAAGATGGCAAAGTCGTGAAAGTAGTATGGGGTAAAACGCATACCACCAAACCTGCATTTGATATTGGCGTAGAACAAGATTTAAAAAAATATTTCGATAAATACCATACCATTCAATTAGATAACTTTAAGATTTCAGATGACGAATTTGCTGATGATGGTCGTGGCAAAATAGTCACACACTAAAGGAGAGATAATTTGAGTATTCACTACAGTAAACAACAACGGGCTTTGCAAGCGCAATTTGGCACAGAAAAAATGGCTGACCGCATTGAACAATTGGCTAGTCACAATGAGTTTAATGATGATGCCAAAGGATTTATTGAGCTCAGCGAGATGTTCTTTTTAACCTCCATTAATGATAAAGGTCAACCAACCGTTTCATATAAAGGTGGCGATGCAGGATTTGTAAAAGTGCTTGATTCTAATACATTAATATTTCCTAATTACGATGGGAATGGCATGTTTTTGAGCATGGGCAACATCGTCGGTAACGCCAATATCGGCATGTTATTTATCTCGTTCGAGCGTCCGCATCGCATTCGCGTACAAGGTACAGCAACTATTTCGCAAGACCCTAAATTATTAGCACACTACAAAGAAGCAGATTTTGTAGTAACGGTAAAGTTAGAAGAGTTATGGCAAAACTGCCCAAGATATATCCCCAAATACGAAAAAGTGCGTAATTCACGCTACGTTCCACGCGCCGATTGCGAAACACCGCTGGCCGAATGGAAGCGCGTCGATTTGTTGCAAGATGTGCTGTCTCCCTTAGATTTAGCCAAAGCGCAAGCCAAAGGCACGATTGATATTGTAGAGTGGGTAGGCAAGATTCAAGCGGGCGCGGACGATGCTTAATATAAATTCGCGTAGAATATGCTTTTAAACGGTATACATATTGACGACACCTTCGCTGAGGCATTTAATATGCGTGGCACGCGCGTCATCATCACTGCGCAAAATCATAAGTGGGCATACCACGCCGCCAATGCCATGACAGGCTTTGCCACTAGCGTGATTGGCTGTGGCGTAGAGGCAGGCATCGAGCGTGAGTTATCTGCCGACGAAACACCCGACGGCAGGCCTGGGGTGAATGTACTGATGTTCGCCATGGGCAGCAAAGTGCTGATGCAACAGTTGGAAACGCGTATGGGACAATGCATCCTGACCTGCCCAACTGCAGCAGCATTTGCTGGTATTGATTCTGAAGACCAGATTAACTTGGGCAAGCATTTGCGCTATTTTGGCGATGGCTACCAAACTTCTAAGCTGTTAAATGGGATACGCTACTGGCGTATTCCTGTGATGGATGGCGAATTTTTAGTGCAAGAAACCACTGGCATGGTGCGCGCCATCGGTGGCGGTAATTTTTTAATTCTCGCCACCAGCCAAGCCAGCGCTTTACATGCAGCAGAAACCGCCATTGTAGCGATGAAACAAGTGCCGAATGTGATAATGCCGTTTCCTGGTGGCGTGGTGCGTAGTGGTTCTAAAGTGGGCAGTAAATACCCTAGTATGTTTGCCTCTACCAACGATGCTTTTTGTCCCACACTCAAAGGCTTAGTTAACACCGAGCTAAGTGACGACATTGAAAGCGTCATGGAAATTGTGATTGACGGGCTGAGCTTTGACGACATTGCAATATCTATGAAAGTCGGTATTGAAGCGATTTGTGCATTAAATAAAATCAGTGGTGAAAAAAGTGGCGTAAAACGTATTTCTGCAGGCAATTATGGCGGCAAGCTTGGGCCACATCATTTTAAATTGCATGAGATTCTGGGTGGAAAATCAACGTGAAGCCACTTACCTTCACCCTTAAAAAACTCGCACCATCCAAGGTGGATTGTCGCAGGTTAACGCCCGACAAACTAGAAGGTTTAAGCATTAAACAAATACTAGAAATTACTTTAAATAATACATTTAAAGTAATTGATTTATTTGATATTATTGGTGAAGATTTTGAACAAATTGTGTTTAGAAACAGCAGCCCCCAGCTTGCCTACATCGGTCATGAAATGTCACGTGGCAGCATCACTATTGAAGCCGATTGTGGTGATTTTTTAGGTGCCAATATGCGAGGTGGTCACATTATTTGCCATGGCAACGCGGGCGATAGAGTTGGCGACCAAATGCGCCGCGGCTTGATTTTGATTGACGGCAATGCTGGTGATTACTGCGGCAGCCGCATGCTGGCTGGCACTATCGGCGTGCATGGCCAAGTAGGCAACTATACTGGTTTTGGTATGAAGCGTGGCACCATTTTATTGACCAAACCAACCAATCTACACGCTACACTGCAAGATTGCGGCGCGCACAATTTGCCTTTTTTAAAACTACTACTTAACGCGATTAAACCACTAAAATCAAAATTCTCTGCCCTAAACAGCATACGCGTACAGCGCTATGGTGGTGACATTGCCTGCAGCGGCACAGGCGAAATTCTAGTGCTTCAATAATCAATACTCTTAAAATTACAAACAGGAGCAAATAACATGGCAAATTTACTGACCAAATTAAAAGGCGACCATGCTGCACTACCTGCAGCATTTTCAAGCAAAGCCGTCTTGCTGGCTTGGGTCGGCGCATTTATAGCGATTGCCTCAGTAGCTTTACTCAGTAACCAGTTTTCTTATTTATTAATATTAGGCTCATTTGGCGCTAGCTGTGTCGTCTTGTTTGCTTATCCTGATGCACCATTTTCACAACCTAGAAACGTCATACTTGGCCACTTTTTAAGCACACTGACTGGCTTAATTTTTATCAGCTTGTTTGGCGTGGCTTGGTGGGTACTGGCGGCCGCGGTGGCTAGTGCAATTGCTATTATGATGCTCACTCGTACTGTGCACCCACCTGCTGGCTCTAACCCAGTGATTATTTGGTTGATGGCCGCCTCACACGCCGATTTGAGTTGGCAGTTTTTGCTGTTCCCCACCTTAGTAGGCGCGATTGTGATTACGCTAGTTTCGCTGATTTACAATAACCTGACGCGCGAAGGCAATTATCCAAAATACTGGTTTTAAACATGCGCCAGATTTTCTGAATATAAATTTTGGCATGTTAAAATAGCATTTTTAGCTAAAGATTTATTGCAACAATGTCATCGTCAACACACAAATATTTAACAGCCGCGCTGTATAAGTTCGTCTCATTACCTAATTACGCTGCCCTACAGCCCAATATTCATGCCGCTTGCGTGGCACACAAAATAAAAGGTACCATTTTATTAGCAGAAGAAGGTATTAACGGCACGATTGCAGGATTGCCAGCAGATATTCACGCTGTACTTGATTTTTTGCGCACCGACGCTACATTTGAGGGGAAATTTTCCACCTTAGAGCACAAAGAATCCTACGCCGACGAGCACCCATTTTATCGCATGAAGGTGAAGTTAAAGAAAGAAATCGTCACCATGGGCGTGCCTAGCGTAAATCCCAATAACACCGTCGGCACTTACGTAAAACCCGAGGACTGGAACGCACTAATTGCCGACCCTGACGTGATAGTATTAGACACGCGCAACGATTATGAGGTGCACATTGGCACCTTCAAAGGTGCAGTTAACCCAGTAACTACCACGTTTCGCGAGTTTCCCGAATACGTCTCGCAAAATCTGGATAAAACCAAACACAAAAAAGTGGCTATGTTTTGCACTGGCGGCATCCGCTGCGAAAAAGCCAGCAGTTATATGCTAGAACAAGGTTTTGAAGCTGTTTATCACTTGCAAGGCGGCATTTTAAAATACCTAGAAACTGTGCCAGAAGAACAAAGCCTGTGGCAAGGTGAGTGCTTTGTATTTGACCAACGCGTCGCGGTAAAGCACGGCTTAGAAGTCGGCGAGTTTGATCAATGCTACGCCTGCCGCATGCCGCTTTCACCACAAGAACTTAAATCGCCGCTATACACGGCTGGCATTAGTTGCCCACATTGTTACGACTCTCTCACCGAAGAAAAGAAAAAAAACCTCACTGAGCGCCAAAAACAGGTGATTTTGGCCAAACAACGTGGTGAAACGCATATTGGTGGAAATAAAAAATCAAATGTCAGCTAAAGCCAGCATATTTACTCAGCCTTGTTTGAGCATTAAGTTTAGTTGAGCAAATATTAAGCGTAGTATAGTGCCTGATAACCTGCATACATTAGATAGAGATAGCCCGTATGCATTTGGAAATACCTATAATATCTTGGCAAGCCCAATTGAAAGTATTTCATGAGCATTGACTCTAAACCCCCTGCAGAATTAAATTCCGAGTCTTCAACAGGCAGCTTACCATCGCCTAACCCAATACAAGTAAAAAATGTCGCGTTAGTGATAATAACCACCATTGCCGTCATCTTTGCATTGGATTGGGCTCAAAGTTTTATCATCACCATGCTGTTAGGTGTGCTTTTAGCCTATGCGTTAAATCCATTGGTAAACAAATTAGAGCATATCAAAATTAATCGGTTTATCGGCTCAACTATGGTTATTTTAGCGCTGATTTCCAGTATTGCATTTGGAGGCTACGCATTGCGTGGCCAAGTGCAATCTATTATTTCGACTCTACCTGAAGCTGCAACTAAGTTTACCTCTGGGTTTGCTGTGAAGCGTGGGGAGCCACTGACCAACATGCAAAAAATACAAATTGCGGCAAATCAAGTTGAAAAGGCTACTAGCGAGGCAGAAAATAATATTTCTAAGCCAAAAAAACCAACCATGCATGTTGTTTTAGATGAACGGAAATTTAAAATTGGTGACTTTCTTTGGCGAAGCTCTCTAGGCGTTTTTGGCTTTATTGCAGAGGCAGTAACCATGATATTTTTGGCGTATTTTATCTTACTATCTGGGGATTCTTTTAAACGTAAATTAGTAAAACTTACTGGGCCTTCGCTTACCAGCAAAAAAATTACCGTCAACATACTCGCTGACATCAATCATTCTATACAACGCTATATATACATGCTGATAGTAACCAATATTATCACTGGCGCTTTATCTTGGGTTGTATTCCGCTTACTAGGTTTAGAGAACGCTGGCGCATGGGCTGTTGCAGCTGGCTTTATGCACATCGTGCCTTATTTTGGCCCTGCTGCAACTGCTGTGGTCACTGGAATGGCGGCTTATATGCAATTTAATTCGCTATTAATGGCATTGGTCGTTTCAGGCGCGTCGGTATTAATCGCTACTATCGTTGGCGTGTTTATCACAACTTGGATGACGGGCCGCATCGCCAAAATGAATTCTGCAGCAGTCTTTATTGCACTTATCTTTTTCTCTTGGTTGTGGGGTTTATGGGGCATGCTACTTGGCATACCCGTTATATTCATAGTCAAAGTAGTCTGTGAACACATAGAGCATTTGCAGCCTATAGCTGAGTTACTTGGTGATTAAATAAGTTGCCATGTGAGCGTTTGCTAAACACTTACAGATAAGAAAAACCACCTATTTAGTCAAAATCATCTGCTGCTGAACAGCTAGGTAAGTTCGGACTTTCATTCTTTTCAAACCCTTCGCGCTCTAGCTTTAATCGGTAAGCACAGTCGGGCAAGTGGCCTTGTAGGCTGCCATTAATTTTAGTCGTCACCACCTTACAATAAACACAGCGATAGGTATGCGCCTGACCTTCTAAATGCTCTTGAGGGTAATCAATATAGTAATTTTTTATCATGCGCTAATTAGACACCTAACTTAATTAAATTTCCATCTTTACGCGTCAAAAATGACAATTTAATTACTCAAGATGCAATTCCAGCAAGCGTAAAAAAGCCTAGCAAGTTTAATTTACGGCTTTTAATATTACATTTACTACTCAAATTGGTGGCTGGCGTCAATCAAACAAAGCTATGTAAGCCAATATATAAGCTATTGTGTGCTTAGTAATAATGGTAAAAGCCCCCTATAAAGCCCCTGTAATTCTATGTAATTGCTGGTTAAATAATATTCTTATTTTATTTGATAGCTTCAGACAAAGTAATAAGACGGGTGTCCAACTCAACTTGTAATGATTGCTTACCTTGCAGTAATGCAAAGCAATCAAGATTAGATTCGCGTTGGTTAGTGGCAGGTAAATGACCATCAGATGGTGATTGTTTTGGTTTGATATTTAGTTTCATTTATGAAAATTCCCTTTAAGTAGAGAAAGTATTATCTACCCTTTTTTTACGCAAATGGAATACATCACAAAAAATATTACATAGATGCATCATGAGGATTATTGCATATCGCGCGGGCGACAAAAGCCTACACCCAATAATTCAAATGCCCATGCTCCGCTCCAGCGCCAAACGTGTACTTATGGACTGCCCGCCCACCCATTGCATTGGGTGCTGACCGCCCAGTCAACTACGTTATGTTAAATGCATTACAATCTGTTACAAATATTTATAATGTATGATAAAAATATGAGTTATATTTATATGTATAGAATCAATAACTTATTAATTAAGGAGATCTAAACTAATGACTAACACTAATATAGCAATGCGTAACTCAATAATAGTTATTGCTTTGATTGCTTTTGCTACTAATGCCCTAGCTGATGAGTCACATGACTTCTATCAATCTGGCGATTATGCAAATAAAGAACTGGCTAAACGCATTAATAAAAAATTAGATGCTGAAGATACTGCGACTAAGCCAGATCCTGCTACTAATAGATTCTACGATAAGTTAGATGGGATATATGAAGATGCAAAGCATGAGATAGAAAATGAATGAGTCATAAGTTAAGTATGTCTATCCACTTGGTGTGGCTTTAATAGTGATTGTGTTTGCTACACGTATATTTCACTTATACAGCTGATACACCACCACTGCAACCCTCGCCAGTGCTTGATGTAGCTCATTTTAAGCGTGTATAAGCAACACAAAACTAACTTATACACCTTAGGCACCAAAGCTTAGCTTCTTTTCCTTATCTGCGTATCTGTACTTAAAATTCCATAGCTTTCCACCAGCTACCGTAATAAGTAAATACAGTCCGCAACTATCACCCAGCTTATAAGGCTTACCTTTTTCCTTCGCTGATTTAATCAGTCAATGCCATATCACACGCCCCTTCCATCTAGTTTGGGGGCTTTTCATTTAGCTATTTACAGAAAGCCCCACTACAAAGCCCCCAATTAAGTTAGCTTTAGTTAGACAACTTTAGACCGTATAATTTAAAAAGGCAATAAAAAACCAGCACTTAGGCTGGTTCTTTAGATATTACTGGACTACTTAAAACACTTAAATGGTGGAGCTGGCGGGAATCGAACCCGCGTCCGCAAATCCTCCACAGACAGTTCTACATACTTAGCCTGGTTGTTTAGTTTAATTTTGCATGCACCAACCGACAAGCGACTGCAAAACGAGTTACCTTAAGGTTAATGAGGTGCTAAGTAACCCAACACTTCACGTATCCCGTGTATATGACGCTGCGTATGGGTTACCCCAATCCACCCCACGGGAGAGATGGTGCAGCGTCCAGCCGGTCTTAAGCGGCTAGAGCGTAAGTTTCGTCGTTTGCGACTATACTTGTTTCAGCTGTATTTACGAGGTAATCTGAGCCTCGGTATGCCCTGCACTGCTTTGTAACCCACGTCGAAACCTGGTCAGCCCCAAAACAATCCGCATTATACGCTTAAATCTCCAAAGCTGTTTCAGCCTCAAAGCATTCTAAACTTCAGTAGATTGAATTAGAAGTTTAAATAGAGTGTAGTAGACAGCACATGGTTCATTTTATCAGCACCACGCGCGTTAACGTATTGATTCAAATAGCCGATTTCAAGCAGAGCATTGGGCTTAGCTACCCAAGAGGCGCCAACAAAAAGTCGATTTTGATCATAACCTTTGCGCGCGCCCCAATCAGTGTCATTCAAATGCAAAAAAAACTCATCCCACGCGACAAGCGACACAGTTGAATATCCTGCCAGCGGTTTTGTGGCACGAACCATTTGCCTTAATCGATGGCCCGTATCGTTGCCACCTTCTAAGTTGCGCTGTTCTAAACGCGTGCGACTTTGTAAGTTAACACCTTCAATTGGGTCAAAATTGTACAAAAATTGTTGCCACAATCTATCTTCTTCTAGCTTAGCGCGCCCAGCAGGGTAAGTTTTAACGTTAGCATAACCTGCCCAAATACTGCTTTTTGCCGATAATTTATAAAAAATCGCTGGACGTAATATGAGCGAGTCAAAGTGGTCGCCCTCCTCCCGCCATCTGGGCTGAAATTCTGCGTACCAATTCAAATGCTCAATTAGCAATTTACCTTGCGCATTAACGTTAAACCAGATGGCACCATCTTCCCCTAGGTCGGCGACTGCCATGCCTTGCGCAAACGCAAGCAAGATGACAAACAAAGTTTTAATAACAGATTTAATATGCATTTATGGTTACTTAAAAAGGCTTAACCCTAAAAATATCTAAGGATGGCTATTTATTATGTGCGCGCATGATTCTGCCTTTTTCGCGCTCCCAATCACGCGCTTTTTCAGTATCACGTTTATCATGTTGCTTTTTACCCTTGGCTAAACCAATTTGTACTTTGACACGGCCTTTTGAAAAATGCACATCTAAAGGCACAATCGTGTATCCAGCACGGTCGACTTTTTCGATGAGCTTAATAATTTCTTCGTTATGCAACAATAGCTTGCGGGTACGGATTGCATCTGGGCGAATGTGCGTAGAAGCCGCGCCCATGGGGGTGATATGGCAGCCAATAAGGTAAATTTCACCGCGCTGAATAATCACATATGCCTCTTTTAGGTTAGCACGATTATCGCGAATGGCTTTAACTTCCCAGCCTTCTAGCACAATGCCAGCTTCGTATTTGTCCTCGATAAAATAATCGAAAAACGCTTTTTTATTTTGTGCGATGCTCATATTGCAAATATTTAGGGGTGTTATGACTTAAAATGGCATTTTACGCTAGTTTGACTAACTGACTCACATAAAAGCTGAATGAATAAAGTTGAAAAAACGGTATTAGTGATGCACTCAGCCGCGCAAATGTTTGCACTGGTTGATGCTGTGGAAGATTACCCTAAATTTTTGCCTTGGTGTGGTGGTGTTGATTTGCTAGAACGTACAGAAACCAGCACCAGCGCCACTTTGCACATTAATTATCACGGCATTAAGCAACACTTTACTACGCAAAATAGCAAACAATTCCCGCATAGCATGCAGATCAGCTTAAAAAATGGGCCGTTTAAACATTTGGATGGTGATTGGCGCTTTATTGAATTGCGCGCTGATGCATGTAAAATTGAATTCAGGTTAAATTACGAATTTGCCAATAGTTTTTTAGAGAAAATGATTGCCCCCGTATTTAGCCACATTGCCGCCACCTTTGTGGATGGATTTGTCGCCAGAGCAGACAAAATATATGGCGCCGATAAACATATACAAGCAGCCAAGTAACTAATAGTTAAAATCCTGTAAGAAAGGTCAAAATGAGCAGTCTTGATATGACAGTAGAAGTGGCTTATGCACTTCCTCATCAACAGTTGATTATTCCAGTGCAAATAGCGCCAGATTCTAATGCAGACGCGGCGATTCAAGCCTCTGGTATTTTAACTAAATTTCCTGAAATTGATTTACACGTCAATCAAATTGGCGTGTTTGGTAAACTTATTAAGTTAGATACGCCACTACGCCATTTAGACCGCGTCGAAATTTATCGCCCACTCATTGCTGACCCGAAAGAAGTACGCAAACAACGCGCCGAGGAAGGTAAAGTGATGAAAAAAGGCGGTGGAGATGCAGCGCCTTTGGGTTAATATTTCAACAGCTTTTTAACTAGCAGTTTTCGTTGATTTCCTGCTGGGCTTTTTCCCTGCCCGCTTTAAAGGCGCTATCATCTAAATATTCACGTTCGCCTTTCTCATTCATTTTGTATACACGTCCTCCTTGCGTATAGGTTTCCATGTTCGCTTTTGCTGCATTACAGTTTTCAGCCTTACGTTTGGCTTCTGCTTCTCTTTCTAGCTTATTATTTTTTTCAGCTTCTGCATTGCGCTGACGCGTCTCTGCCGCCGAATCTTCTAGACTAATGGGCGGCGCATTACCTTTTGGAAAGCCGGCACTACGGCAGCGCCATCAACAGACGCCAAAGGCGCCTTACCCGTTGGTGATACTGATTTTTTTTTGCCAGTTATAGACTCCTGTTTTACATTAGATGGCGGTGGCGTGTCACTGTATCTTACTTTGCCGTCTTTATCTTTCCACTTGTAAATTTCAGCTTGGCTTAAGCCAGAAACCGCTGTTAAAGCAAGCGTAGCAAGTAATAATGGTAACAATTTCATGTTAGTTCCCTAGTAATCAATACAAAACATCCTATCAAACAACGCATCTCCATAAACTTAAGTTTACCCAGACCGCATTTTCATAGAAATTAATTGATATTTAAACGATTAATCCATGTTTAAAAACATGTTTTTAAACATATTTTACGTTATTTCAGCTTACCAACTTTTAATCAGCTTTGCAAATCTGTATAATCTCGTTTTGCAAATAAGGATTAACCATGCGTTTGCTGCAACAAGCCCTTACCTTTGACGATGTTCTACTGGTTCCCGCGCACTCTATTGTGATGCCACGCGAAGTCAATTTAGGCACCCAACTCACCCGCAATATCACCCTGAATATTCCACTGGTTTCTGCTGCCATGGATACCGTCACCGAAGCGCCACTGGCGATTGCTTTGGCGCAAGAAGGTGGACTCGGCATTATTCACAAAAATATGACTGCTACTGAGCAAGCCGCCCATGTATCACGTGTTAAGCGTTTTGAGTCTGGTGTAGTGAACGACCCAGTCACAATTGCACCGCATATGACGGTGCGTGACGTGCTGGAACTGACGCAAAAACATAAAATCTCAGGCTTACCCGTAGTAGATGGCAATAAAATTGTCGGCATTGTCACCAATCGAGACCTGCGGTTTGAAACGAATTTAGACCAAGCCATTAGCAATATCATGACGCCACGCGACAGACTCATTACTGTGCGCGAAGGCGCAAGCCGTGAAGAGGCCATTCGTTTGCTGCACCAACATCGTTTAGAGCGCGTGTTGGTGATAGATGAAAGCGATACGCTAAAGGGCCTGATTACTGTTAAAGACATTCAAAAATCGCACGACCATCCGCTGGCTTGCAAAGACAGTAAAGGACGTTTGCGCGTAGGTGCAGCAGTTGGCGTAGGCGCAGACACTGAAGAACGCGTGGCTGCGTTGGCAAAAGCTGGCGTCGATGTCATCGTAGTAGATACTGCACACGGCCACTCACAAGGCGTGTTAGATCGCGTCAATTGGGTGAAGAAGAATTACCCTAAAATTGAAGTGATTGGTGGCAACATTGCCACCGCAGATGCCGCTAAAGCCTTAGTGGATGCAGGCGCTGATGGCGTAAAAGTAGGCATTGGTCCAGGCTCTATCTGCACGACGCGTGTTGTTGCGGGCGTGGGTGTGCCGCAAATTTCAGCTATCAGTAATGTAGAAAAAGCATTGCGCGGCAGTGGCGTGCCATTTATTGCCGATGGCGGCATTCGCTTCTCAGGCGACATTTCAAAAGCGATTGCTGCGGGCGCATATTCTGTCATGTTGGGCGGCATGTTCGCCGGCACTGAAGAGGCACCAGGCGAAGTGGAACTGTTTCAAGGTCGCTCATACAAATCTTATCGCGGCATGGGCAGTATAGGCGCCATGCAAAAAGGTTCTTCTGATCGATATTTTCAAGACAATAACGGTAATGCAGACAAGCTAGTGCCCGAAGGTATTGAAGGACGCGTGCCTTACAAAGGTAGCGTATTAGCAGTGATTCACCAGCTGATGGGCGGCTTACGTGCATCAATGGGTTATGTAGGTGCAGCCAATATTACCCAAATGCGCGAGAAAGCTGAGTTTGTGCAAATTACCAGTGCCGGCATGCGCGAAAGTCATGTGCACGACGTCCAAATTACTAAAGAAGCGCCGAACTATAGGATTGACTAGCATCGTATTGATTAAGCGCAGCAGCACCACGTAAAAAAATATGCTCCTGCAAGCCTCACGGATATTGGCTTGCAGGCCTGCTAAATGAATGGCACCACCTAAATAACATGAATCACTCAAAAATCCTCATTCTCGATTTCGGCTCACAAGTCACCCAACTCATCGCGCGCCGCGTGCGTGAAGCGCACGTATATTGCGAAATTCACCCATGCGATGTTACAGATGATTTTGTACGTAACTTTAATGCCGATGGCATTATCCTGTCTGGTAGCCATGCCAGTGTCTACGAAGCAGAAACTGACAGTGCACCAGAGGCAGTATTCGAGCTTGGCGTGCCTGTACTGGGCATTTGCTATGGCATGCAAACTATGGCGCAGCAACTTGGTGGTAAAGTTGAGGCTGGCACAAAACGTGAGTTTGGCTATGCCGAAA
>JAABQZ010000030.1 GCA_011391175.1 Methylophilaceae bacterium
GAAGAAGATGATGTCAAAACCAGTGACTAAAACACTGGAAGGCAGATATTGCTGCAAGGCCAGGTTTTGTGCGTCCAGCGCATCGTCACCCGTCCAGTCTAAGGTTGAGAATGGCCATAAGGCTGATGAGTACCATGTGTCGAGAACATCATTATCACGAACAAGTTGACCTGTATAACCGTCATCTGCAGCGAGTACTTTAGCTTCTACTTCATCATGTGCCACATACACTTTCCCAGCATCAGAATACCAAGCAGGAATTTGATGACCCCACCAAAGCTGGCGGGAAATGCACCAATCTTGAATGTTATTCAACCATTGGTTATAAGTGTTCACCCAGTTTTCTGGATAAAACTTAATTTCACCGCTTGCTACAACATCCAATGCTTTTTGGGTAATAGACTTGCCATCAACAGTTGGTTCGCTCATTGCCACAAACCACTGGTCGGTCAGCATCGGCTCAATCACCACACCAGTTCTATCGCCGCGAGGCACTTTGAGTTTATGTTTTTCAGTTTTGACTAAGTAACCTTGAGCATCTAAGTCAGCTACCACTTGCTTACGTGCAGCAAAACGCTCTAGACCTTGATACTGCTTAGGGGCAGCATCATTCACGTTACCGTCTAAGGTGAGTATGCCAATTATCGGCAGTTTGTGACGCTGACCAACTGCATAGTCGTTAAAGTCGTGCGCTGGCGTGACTTTCACCACACCAGTACCAAACTCTTTATCTACGTAGTCATCAGCAATAATCGGGATTTCACGGTCGCATAACGGCAACTTTACATTTTGACCAATCAAATGCGCATAGCGCTCATCTTCAGGGTGCACCATCACCGCCACGTCACCTAGCATGGTTTCTGGGCGTGTTGTAGCAACAGTTAAATAACCTTCTCCACTTGCAAGCGGATAATTGATGTGCCACATAAAGCCATCTTCTTCTTCCTGCACCACTTCTAAATCTGAAACGGCTGTACCTAACTTAACATCCCAATTAACAAGTCTTTTTCCTCTGTAAATCAGGCCCTCGTTATACAGGCGGACAAAAGTCTCAGTCACGGTTTTATTCAAACCTTCATCCATGGTGAAACGTTCACGTGACCAATCTGGTGAAGTACCTAGACGACGCATTTGCTTAGTTATGGTGCCACCTGAGTACTCTTTCCATTCCCATACTTTTTCTAGGAATTTTTCGCGTCCTAAACCATGACGACTTACACCTTTTGCATCTAGTTGTCGCTCAACCACAATCTGTGTGGCAATGCCCGCATGGTCAGTCCCAGGTTGCCATAACGTATTGTCGCCACGCATGCGGTGATAGCGTGTGAGTGTGTCCATTAAGGTTTGATTGAAGCCATGCCCCATGTGCAGCGTGCCTGTTACATTAGGTGGCGGCAATAAAATACAGAAGTTGTCTTTTATCTCCGGGTTAGACGCTGTTGGTTTGCTAAACCCTGCAGCGTAATAGCCTTTGCTCTCCCAAAATGCGTACCATTTGGCTTCTATGGTTTTTGGGTCAAAAGATTTATCTAATTCTTGATTGGGGGTTAGCATAGTCATAGCCACCATTTTAACATAGGCACCATGCTTACTTAAATCTGGTCAATTAGTTTAGCTTAATTTAATATTAGCGATGAGTAACACTACAAATACTGCAAGGTGTATTGAGCTCCAGTGTCGATATTGCTGACGCAAAGCTTGCGGCGATAGGGCAGAAATTAAAAACATCTGCCCATTTTCAGGTTTGGTCAGTGTATACGTTTCATTATTCGCATGCATTTGATGACGTGCTTCAACTTCGCGGCGCGCCTCGGCTCTTGCAACCTCCCACTCGTCCATATCAATTTGATCATTTCTATTTTGATCAAAGCCAGCAACGAGTTTGGAAGGATTCTTTTTCCAAGAAACCAGCAAATCTG
Source organism: Methylophilaceae bacterium (assembly GCA_011391175.1). Taxonomy (GTDB): domain Bacteria; phylum Pseudomonadota; class Gammaproteobacteria; order Burkholderiales; family Methylophilaceae; genus Methylotenera_A. Next base: position 1,920 of record JAABQZ010000030.1, read on the forward strand.
TCGTATCTTTTTCGATAGCCTTTGTTGTATTGTAATGATGCAAAGTATCTAAATAACCAAGCAAGTAGAGTCGTTTACCTGCTGGCAAATACTCTTCTTCATAGCGATGATCATTCTTAATTTTCGTACGCTTTTCTACATAAATCACTTCCGCACCAGCTGGGTTAACCATGCATACGCCCGACGCATCTTGCAACTGAAATAATTGCTTACTCTCAGTATAGTTAAGCAGTCTATTGTCTGGCTTGTTAGTATCAGGGTCGACCCGATTAGCATAGACATATGCGCGGTACCACACGCAAGGAATATCATGATAGGGTGTTTTAAAAGGTTTGGGTGTAGATGCAACACCATGCAGTTCAATATAGCCTTGCGCTGCTGAAGCGATAGTGGAAGTGGGGGCTTCGGTAATTTTAAGCAATCTTGAATAGTTAAATAAGGCGATTAAAAGTGTTAAGCCAGTTGCGATTGCTAAAAGTCCGCGCCATGTTGGCGCTTCTGGCGAAACCACGTATAACTTGAATACCACGAAAAGCATAGCGCATACGAAAGACAACGCTATCACATTGATATTTTTACTGTTTGCGCTTTCAAACATCTATTGCTAAACGAGCGTGGCTAGGCCTTAAATCGCTCGCTCACATCCACGTCTTTTAATTCTGCTGATGCAAATCTAAGCATTTCTTTTCGCTCAAAATTAAAAATTGCCGCCACAATCAAATCGGGAAATTGCGTAATTCGTACGTTGTTGTTGTTCACAGAATCATTATAAAACTCGCGCCTATCAGCGATTTGATTTTCTAAACCCGTAATACGTTGTTGCAAATTAACAAAGGTTTGATCTGCCTTTAAATCGGGGTAACCCTCTGCCACAGCATATAAGCTACCCAAGCTGCTAGTGAGCGCTGACTCTGCTTTACTTAAGCCTGCCACATCGTGTGTCTCGCGTGCCGCATCAACACCCATACGCGCGCTAATCACTTTCTCTAAGGTTTGCGATTCATGCGCCATATAAACTTTGCAAGTATCAATGAGTTTTGGCAGTTCATCATTGCGCTGCTTTAACAGCACATCAATATTCGCCCAAGCTTTTTCCACATTATTTTTAATACTCACCAAACTGTTATATGTCATGATGAAATAAATCAAAATTACGGCCAATACAATATAAAAAATCATGCACTATCCCCTAGTTTATTATTGATTACTTGCTTTATCACCAAAGAGTTCTACGCCGACTTTCTCCCAATAGCGAGAGAAGCGTTTTAAGCGCTTTTCACTCACTTCAGTTTCTGCAAATTTTGTTTCTGGCATCCACTGTGTGTTAAACGGCTCGAGCAACGCTTTTACTTGTTGATTGGGTGTGTCTTGCGTAAAAACTTGCCCTACACCGCGCTCTTTAAGTATGCTGCCTGTGTCGCCTATCCACACTTCAACCTCTTGCAATTCGCTTAAGCAATCAGCCACAAACTGCAAGCGTTTTAATGGCCATTTTCCATGCAAAATATCGTCAAACACAAAAATTTTAGGCATTGATCTACGCAGCAAAGGGTGTGCTGAAGACAGCATCTCATCATGCACAAAAATAGCAACCGCGCGATGCGAAGATAACGCTATCCTTTCTGGCATGATGACGCGGTGCGCCTTGGCAAGTGCTGGTGCAGCGCCTGAAAATAACTGCTCTTTCAACTGCTCATAACTGGCATCAAACGGACAGGTTACTTTGCAGTGAGTACAGTATTTATCGCCGGTAAAGCGACTTAAATTTTCTTTGTTGAAGTAATAAGGCTTAGAGCTAAACAACGACGCGACCCACTGCCATGAAAGATGGTTAGAAGCTTTGTCGCCATCCAACAAATAGTTCTCAAACCAGTCAGCAGCTTCACGCCAATCTACTTTAAGCCAATGCACCACGTAGGCCGCAAACCACATACGACCGTGATTATGCACATAACCTTCTAGGGTTAAATCGCGGATGATGCCATCCATGCACGGCAGGCCAGTGATGCCTTGTCGGATAAAATCTGGCATCAGTTTATCGCCAAGCGCTACTTTAGGATCTTCAATATCGCTAAAAATGCCGTTACCCAACTGATACCACACACGCCGCCAATAATCGCGCCAAGCTAACTCTTGTACAAATTTTTCGGCCTGTGCACCATAGCGACTACGCACATTATCAGATGCTTCTTTTAGGGTGATACAACCATACCGTAAATAGGGCGAGAGCCGAGAAACTGAGCCATTTAAGAAATTACGATTGCGGCCATAGGCCTCTACATCGACAGTGTTAATACGCTTTTGCGCTTCTTGTCTACCGCCACGCCAATCTTCTGATAAAGGTGCGCCAATTGCCTGCGGAAACATGCGGCGCATATATTGCAAGCGCTCTGAACGCTCGGCTGGAATAGTCAGTTTGAAAGATTTTGTCATATAAAATATTCGGCAGTCATCTTTAATATCAATAGTTTACACTTATTTTATAAGTTTATTTCGAGAATATTTTCTGCATTATAGTTATTCGTTTCCGCATTGCAATACTTATCCACTTTAGTTATACGGCAATTGTTTTCCCTCAAAACTAATAAATTAATGCTAAGATATTTCCGATAGTTCATTCACAACTTTTATGAGGTAACCATGCTAGATGCAATGTGGATTTGGGGTGCAATTGGCCTAATTTTATTGGCTGCAGAGATGGCCACAGGCACCGTTTATTTATTATGGTTTGGTGTATCCGCACTGAGTGTGGCTATTGCAGTGTGGATGTTCCCAAATGTAGCACTGGCATTGCAATTTGTGATGTTTGCGGCATTGTCCATCAGCTCACTTGCAATTTGGAAGCTGAATTACAAAAAAACTGAAACGCATTCTAGAGTTGGGCAAGCGCAAGGCGAGGAAATTGGACGTGTGGGTGAAGTGACAAAAGCGTGTGGCCCAAATCAAACCGGTACGATTATGTTTACCCAAGGGTTAATGGGTAGCCGCGAGTGGCCTGCCATTGCGAATGAAAACATCGAAGCTGGCACCAGCGCTGCGGTGGTTGCGGTAGAAGGCAACACTTTGCGTATTAAGATTATTTAACTATTTAAGGGAATCAAAATGGAGATTTTTAGCTTAGTACTGATATTTTTGGCCGTTGTTGGTATTTTCAAGGGTGTCAGAATCGTCCCGCAAGGTGAAGAATGGGTAGTAGAACGACTAGGGAAATTTGCGGGCGTACTAAGCCCAGGTCTGCATGTCATTAACCCGGTATTTAGCCGTGTAAGCTACAAGGTCACCACTAAAGATATTATTTTAGAAATACCGCAACAAGAAGTGATTACGGCCGATAACGCAGTAATTCTAGCCAATGCGGTGGCGTTTATTAAAGTCAGTAATATTGAACGCGCGGTGTATGGTATTGAAAATTTCCGTGAGGCTATGCGTAATATGGTGCAAACGAACTTGCGTTCTATTATTGGTGGCATGGAATTAAACCATGCACTCACTTCGCGCGACCGTATTAAAAGTGAGCTTAAGGCCGCGATTGCAGATGAAGCATTAGATTGGGGCTTAACCGTTAAATCGGTTGAAATTCAGGATATTAAACCATCGCCCAATATGCAAGATGCCATGGAACGTCAAGCCGCGGCAGAGCGTGAACGTGTGGCGGTAGTAACAGAGGCTGAGGGTGCAAAACAGTCGCTGATTTTAAATGCAGAAGCCCGCTTAGAGGCCGCACGCAAAGATGCAGAGGCTCAAATGGTGGGCGCAAAAGCCTCGGCTGAATCGATTAGATTTATCTCCGAAGCAGTGAAAGAAAATAACACTTCTGCCACATTTTTATTAGGCGATCGCTACATTACTGCCATGCAAAAATTGGCTAGTTCTACCAATAGCAAAATTGTGATTGTGCCAGGTGATTTAGTCAGTGCGGTTAAAAACTTGGTTGGTGGTAAATAACCACAAAGCGCATTATCTGCATGTCAAAAAATATTGCCCTGCAGGGCAATATCAACGCGGCTTACAGGGCCGTGTTTTTAAGGTTATATCACTAAGCGCACACCGCACATTTAGGGTCGCGTGCAAACTTAATTGTGCGCCACTCCATGCTTAGCGCATCTAGCAATAACAAACGTCCTTGTAAACTCTCGCCAATATTCATTAGTAGTTTTAGTGCCTCTGCTGCTTGCGTTGTACCTATCATACCCACCAGTGGCGAAAATACCCCATTCTCAGTGCAGCGCATTTCTTGGTCACTGCCAGTATCAGGGAATAAACAGTGGTAACACGGACTGGCTTCATGCCTAAAGTCATACACTGTAATCTGCCCTTCAAACTGCACTGCTGCGCCAGAAACCAGTGGCTTTTTAAGTGCAAAACACACGCGGTTTAGCGCATAGCGCGTAGCAAAATTATCACTGCAATCAATCACCACGTCTGCTTTGGCAGCCAATTCTGTAAACTCCACCTCGGTAGATTTCTGCTGGACAGTTTGCACATTGACTTCGGGGTTAATTTCGTAAATAGTCTGCTGCGCAGAAAGCGCCTTATTAGTACCAACACTTTGCGTGGTATGGATAATCTGTCGCTGCAAATTGGTTAAATCCACTGCGTCAAAATCGCAAATAGTGAGCTTACCTACGCCAGAGGCTGCTAAATATAAGGCTACAGGCGCACCTAAACCACCCGCACCAACAATTAACACATGGCTTTTAGTCAGTATCTCTTGACCCGCATATTCAATTTGAGGCAACAGAATATGGCGGCTATAACGAAGGAGTTGCTTGTCGTTCATTTAAGGAAGCTTACCAACACTTACCATTCTGTTCATCAATACGTTCGTAGAAATCCAAACTACAATATCGTCAAATCCGCCACCAGCAAAATCATGACTAACAAAATCTTTATCACCATCGATATTTTCCTGCTCGTCTAAACTAGCAGGAGGTAAAACTGCGCCATTTTGTCCAGTTGAAAATATGACTAGCGGCACGTTACTGGCTTCAGTACCACCGCAAGCACTTGTTGTACAAACTCGTATTAAACCTGCACCCGAGCCAGTAGTTGTTAGTATAAATGTTGTACTAAAAGCATTATTAACTTGATATTGATAACGCCTACCCCAGGGGTCAAGTTGTTTGGTATCTAAGGTAGCCCAAGGTACGTTTCCCCCAGACGTCGAAGTTGCATTCGTGTTAGCACATAAGTCATCTATGCCATTGCCATCCGTATCTGGGCAGGGCAATCTACCATTAATTACTGCAAAACCTAATAAAGCTTCTTTAATTTCTAATAAATCTCTACGAACTTCTGCATTCCGACTTTGCTCGAGTTGCGCAGCTAGAGGTGTAAGAAATGCACTGATGAGCAAACCAACTATCACCAGCACTATTGCCATCTCTACTAACGTGAAACCAGATTTATATTTTTTATTCATATTAAGGAACAGTTAATGTCTCGCCATTTAATGTGGTCATTGTTACTACTTGCCTGTCAGCAGAAACTTGATAATTTATTAACGGCATCCAGTTATTATTAACTAAAATAGTTTTTATCCTAGTGTTAAAAAATAAATTATCTGGGTCAGTATTATTCATACCTTCATATGACGGAGATCCTGCAAGCTCAGCTAAATTTCCGATACCATCGTTGTCTGTATCGGCAAATGGATAGTTATTTGCGCCTTGACTAGAATAGTATCTAACGAGGCCTTGCGTAGTATCACCACGCAATTCCCTCAAAATTCTTCTTTCTATCAATTGAAACAACTCTGCTTGAGTAACTAGAATTGACACGTCATTAAATGCACCTACTGCACCCGTCGTTGCAAAACTAATATCTCCATCATTGTTGGTTAAATCCAAGTAATTGGAGACAGCGAGTGTTGGCCTATTTTGACCTGATAGCACAGAGCCTGAAGAAAATATAATAGCTACTGCTGCGTTTACATTCCCATTTACGGTTAGCTGCCCTACCGTATTAGAGTTGATAGGCGTGTTTCGAAAACCTGAAGACAAAACATACCAAAGCTTATCTCCATTGCCATCACGTATATCACCCAACCCCAAACTACGCCAAGGCAATCTGCCCACCACTGGTAAAGCAGAGTTACAAGTATTTAAGGAAGAACCTTCGTTTGGTGTTCCTATCAAGCTAGTGTCCTCTGGGCAAGGAAGCTGACCAGGCTTTGCGGAAGTGGGAGGGTCAGAAGTTTCTCGCATGACAGACCAACCCAATAATGCACTTTTTGCCTCAAAAAGTGCTTTTGCAGTTTTATCTTTTTTTACAGCCTCTAACTGTTTACCATTTAAATTATTAAATATATAGCCAAGAACTAGTAAAGAAATTACTACAGCAAAAATAATTAAAGTTGCACCTTTCTGGTTAAATTTTCGCATAAAGTTTTAGTCACCAATCGTGCCAACATCCCCTCGTGCCGCATTGTTTCTTGCCTCGCGCACTCGACCAGTTTCTGGATCGTACACTTGACCTGCTTTTAAATTAAGTTGCTTGCCGTTACCCGATAACCTTAATGACACTTGGTTGCTATCTTCGCGCAAGCTGCCCACTGCAACATCTTGATTGCGCGAGTTTTCTTGCAGGGCTTGGTCGTTTACCCACACCGTACCTTGTTTGCCATCGTTGCGTTTTACATAACCCTGCAAATTAACTGCATCAGGAAGTTCTACAGGCGAGGCTTCTAGAGTATCTACTGGAGCATCGACTACTGTTGGCGCGATTAATTTTTTCTTGGTTTGACGTAAATGATCTAAGTTGCTGCGCTCAGCTGGCGAGGTAAACAGGCGGCCAATCGGCTCAGCTGCTAGTGCCAATTGAACAGAAACTAGTTGACTGTAAAAAAATAAGCTGAGTATTAAATACTTCATCACAATGCTCCTGTTGTTGAAGCATTAGAAAGTTGTGGGTCGCGCAAGGTGAGCCAATCTATTTCGCACTCTGCTTGCATATTAGCTGCTATATTTTTGGTGTTAACTACCGCGCCAATCGGGCGTTGTATTTTACAATCGCGCACAATGAATGGCGTGGTTTGCTCGTGCAATCCGTCAATAATCGCTAGCATATCACCCTCGTGCAGCATATCGAGCTTTAAGCTCATGACAGAGCGGTTTAACCTAAAATTGCCCAAGTTAGCTACAAAACTGGGCTTATAGGCTTCTTGCAAACCAATACTATAATCAATACTAAACAATTTATGCTTGGCATGAATGTTACGTAACGCTTCTATCCATTCAATTCGCCGCTCTTCACCTACAAATCCGTTAGCCAGTAAATCGTTATACACTGGCAAATACTGCATAATAGTTTCTTTTTCTAACCCCGAAGACTGAAATTTCTGCCGCGCCTGATTGAGCATATTTTGCTGCGTTTGTAAGGCAGTTTCATTTTTCTCACGATATTGGTCGGCAAAGCTAACCAGCAGCCCCACTAATATTAATGAAGCACCCAGCCCTATGATGGGGTAACGTAACTTTCGCCAATCTTGTTGCGTTAAGCTCATACTAATTTACTCATATTGCCGCACCCAATGCTGGTATGCTGGTTGTCGGCTTTAATATAATTTTAATTTTAAATATGGCAGGTGGGCGCTCTGTAGTAGCACTTTCGTCAGTGGTACTGCCTTGCAAGTTGGCAAGTGAGCTTACATTCACAGGCTCTTGCAACACCACTACCTGTTCTACCAATGAGTTCTCACGCAGGCGGCCTACAAACTGGTTGACGCTATTGAGCGCTTTACGATAATCGCCAGTAAAGTTTTTAATTTCAGCATTCACAAAACCTATTTGTATCAATTTGCTCGGGTCGCTATTCGTAACTGACTGCGATATTGGGGTTTGCGCTTGCGTATTAGCGTTGCCATCTTCATCTTTCAACTCTCTATCACTGGTTTGCACCCAACGTAGCCTATTTAAACCAATTTCGGGCGATGCCTCAAATGCTTGGCTTAATACTTGCATGAGTTGGCGAGGTGTTTGATCATTATTTTTAATGGTTTGCGCAAGCTCCGCGGCAATTTTTAGCTCCGTGCTGGCAATTGGCGTAGTGGGGAAGTTTTTCGCCACCTCTTCATATTGCTGCTGCTGCTGCAGGGTTTGCGCTGCGATAGATTGCAACTGATTTTTTTGCTGTGAGCCTTGCCAGCCATAATACATGGCTAAAATAACGCCCAGGGTGGCGATGCTAGCAGTGGCAATGTTAATTTTACGGCGCACATTATTCAGGCTATGTACTTTGCTTAAAGTAACAGGTGCTAGGTTATCGGGCACGTTGCCATTAGCCAATAGCTGCATGTGCAATAACTCTGGATGCACTTTTACTAAATCGGCTGCAATATTCACGTTTTTGGCATAGGCCAAGAGGTCTACGGCTTTACACTCTAAACCTTGATCTTGGCTAATGCTTTTTGCTATGTCATTGTGAGTACCATCCACAGCGGGCAACACCATTTGCAGGGGAGTTTCGCCAGCAATTAAGCGTTGACTCAATAAATAAAGCCGCGTTTTATCAATCTCTACCAAATAAAAATACGCCAACTGGTTAGGCTTTACATCTTTCATGGGCACTAGACGGCTCATGCGCAGGCGACCATTGTGCAAATAGGTTTGACGCAACCCAGAAGATAAGCGCTCGCACAATAAAATATGTGGTGCCATCAGCTTCATTTGACGTACCACCACTTGGCTAATCATGGGCAGTAAATACACACCGACTAGCGGTGCCTGATTGGCTTGAATCGCATCCATCCAGCCTTGTAAAAAGTCAGCATTGCTGAGCGCAACAAATAAAAATTGATCATCTTTGCGCTTATCGCTGGCCCGATTAATAAAATGTGCCGCGCGGTATAAGCTGTTGCGGTTAAATTGATTAAGCTTGCGCTCGACAATTTCATTTCGTGCGCCGCCTGTGGTGTGCGGCAAGCTTTCTAGACGGTAATCTTCTTCTACTGCATCAGCAATTAGGTAAACATTGATATCTACATGCTGTGCTAAAAATTCGCTAAAGCGCGTATGCTCTTGGCTAGTGTTGCTAAATACCGCATAAGTTTGCAATTTTGTACCATGCCAAAAACCAGCAGTTAAGCTGGTGTTAGTGACGCACAAAATTAATTTCTTTGGGTTAGTTAACATTCTAGTTTTTAATCATTAAAACTTCATTTTACCAAACGAATCGTACACTGGACCTAACACCGACATCATAATAAACGCTAATATTAAGCCCAAAATTACCGTCAGCGCAGGCTCCAACAATTTAAGCATTTTTTGCATCATTTCATTCACATCTCTATCATAAAAATAGCTCACGTTTAGCAGCGACTTATCTAGCGCACCTGTATTTTCACCCACTTTAATCATACGCACCACCAGCGGTGGGAACAAGCCTGCATTTTGAAAGCTTTCGCTCATGCTATCGCCTGCGTTAATCTGCGCATGCGCGCGGCTCAATGCATCGGCTACCACACGATTACCCACAATTTTTTCGCAGGTTTTAATGGCATCTAACACAGGAATGCCCGTTTGATACATCAGCGCAAAATAACGTGCGAAACGCGCCATAATAATTTTTTGCAGAATCTCACCAGTCAATGGTAGCTTTAATTTAATGTAATCAAACTTATAACGCGCATCTTCACTTTGCTGAATATAAGCGGCTAAACCAGCAATGACAACGATTGGAAGACTTAAAATTAGCCACCAATAGTCCACAAAAGCATTAGAAACAAAAATTAAAATGCGTGTATTCAAAGGCAGTTCTTGGCCTAGACTGTTTAAAAACTTCACCATCTCTGGCACTAAATACACCATTAAAAACGTCACTGCTGCCATTACCACCACAAATACAAACAATGGGTAGGCCAGCAATCGCTTGGTTTGACTTAATAGCTCATCTTGCCACTTTAAAGTGTTGCTTAAGTTATCAAACACCGTTGATAACTGGCCAGTTTGCTCTCCAGCAGCCACCAAGTTTACGAACACCTCATCAAATACATCAGGGTGTTCGGCCAAGGCTTGGCTTAGCATTTTACCGCCTTCTACCTCACCCGCTAACGCACCCAAAACTTTTTGAAAATATGGGTTTTGTGTGCTTTCGCGCAAATCATTTAGACCTTCTAGCATCGGCACACCTGCACTTGTAAGCTGCTCGAGCTGAAAGCAAAACATAACTAAATCGCGATTATTGACCTTGTTATGAGTGAAGACTTTTTTTGATTTTTCGGTCGATTTAAAGGTAATTAAATCTAAACCCATGCGCTCTAAGCGGATCTCTAAATCCACCTCATTTAGCGCATCAATCTGGCCTTGTGCATGTCGGCCAGATTGATCAATTGCCCTGTAGTTAAAAGTTGCCATGGAGATTTGCTGATAGGTTTTACACTATATATTTAATAAAGCACACAAAATGCACTAATGTAAAATACGAGAAGTTAGATCAATCACACGCATCACCTCATCTATGCTGGTATAGCCTTCCAGAATGCGGCGTACGCCGTCATCGGCAAGTGTGGTAAAGCCCTTTTCAAGCGCTAATTTACGTAACTCGTCAAAGTGTGCGCGCCGTGCAATCAGCGAATCCAAATCGTTGTCGATACGCAATAACTCCATAATTGCCATGCGGCCTCGGTAGCCAGTTTGGTTGCAACGCTTGCAGCCCTTGTGCTTAAATATTTGAATCGCCTCATTACGTTTAACACCCAAAATCTTGCGCTCGTCATCTGTCGGCTTAGCCGGCTCTTTGCAATGTGGACACAGCACGCGCACCAAGCGTTGCGCTACTACGCCAATAATATTACCCGCCATAATATCGGGCGAAATACCAATATCAGTAAGCCGAGGAATAGCGCCCAGTGCAGAGTTGGTATGTAGCGTGGTAAACACTTGATGGCCTGTCATGGCGGCTCTAAATGCCATGGTGGCGGTGTCAGCGTCGCGCACCTCGCCTACTAAAATAATGTCGGGGTCTTGCCGCATAATCGAGCGAATACCGTTGGCAAAATCTACCTTATTTACCTCGGCCACCGAGGTTTGACGCATTTGTGTCACTGGGTATTCCACAGGGTCTTCCAGTGTCATAATGTTTACCGCTTCGGTATTTTTATGTGAGAGTAGCGAATACAGTGTAGTAGTTTTGCCGCTACCCGTTGGCCCAGTGACCACCAATATACCTTCTGGTCGCGTCATCATCAGTTTTAGCTGGTCTAGGGTATTGGTGCGCAAGCCCATACGCTCGAGTGGGATAATAGAACGTTCACGATCCAACACCCGCAACACAATGTTTTCACCATGAATAGTTGGGTGAGATGACACCCTAAAATCAATCGGCCGACCACACAAATTCATATTCAAACGGCCATCTTGCGGTGAGCGAGTTTCGGCAATATCCATACCGCTGATGACTTTTAGTCTTACGGCTACACCAGGCCAGTAGCTTTTATGCAAACTACGCACTTGTTGCAGTACGCCGTCGATTCTGTAGCGAATACGCAGAAACGCAAACTCTGGCTCAAAGTGAATATCCGAAGCACCACGTTTTACTGCATCCATCAACAGCGCGCCAACCAAACGCACCACTGGTTGCGTATATTCTTCACCCTCAGCGGTTAGGCTTTGATAATCAATTTCACCAGTTTCAATCTCGCGTAAGATGCCATCAACTGAAAGTTCGTAGCCATAAAATTGGTCAATATGTTCTTCTAGCTGTGCCTCAGCTGCTAACACAGGCTTAAGCTGAATTTGCCCGCCCAGCATGGCGCGCAGCTGGTCAAGTGCCACCACGTTAAACATATCTGCCATCGCCACAATCATGGTCTTAGTGGCGTCTTCATAAGCTACTGGCAATAAATGATAACGTCGCGAAAAATCTTCTGGCACCATGGTCAGCGCATCTACATCGGCCACCACCGTGCTTAAATCAATACTTTCTTGGCCAATGGTGTGCGCAACCAAATCGCGCACCATGTTTTCAGACACAAATCCCAAGCGCACTAATTGGCGTCCTAGCGGGATGTTGTTTTGCTCTTGCTCAATTAATGCGATGCGTAACTGGTCTTGACTAATCAAGCCCTGCTGTATCATTAACTCACCTAAGCGTAGTTTGCGTCTTTGTTCAGCCATTGTTTATGTTCTGTCTATTTTTGGATTTATTGAATTGCTGCTATGCGCGCTGATAATGCTGCCTTGTCAATATTGCTTGCGCTACCTGCTTGCTCTAAGGCACGCTGATAATAAGGCAAAGCCAATTTTGACTTGCCCATTTGATCTAAGCTGACGGCTAAGTTGTAAGCATTGTCTGCTGTTTCATTTAAGCTGTATGCATCAAAGTAAGCTTGTTGCGCCGCTGGCCACTGATTTTTCTCAGCATATAAATTACCAAGCGCCACATGTAAGTTGGCGTCATCTGGTTGCTTAGCCAACATATTTTTCAAGCTGGTTTCGTTGCTCAACTCAGCGCCCCGAGATTGATTATCTTGGGACCGATTATCCAACAAAGCCGCTTGCGCAATGTTGTTGCGCGGGTCCACTTCAAGCACTTTGCCATACCAAGCATTTGCATCTGCGCTACGACCTTGCCTAGAGGCAATTGCACCTAAACCTAATAACGCATCTACATTGCGAATATCCCGTTTTAGCACTTGTTTATATAGCTGTTGCGCTTCCGTATCGTTGCCTGTGTTATATGCTTCGTATGCACTCATGAGCACTGGATTTACGCTTGGCTGCGGCGTAGATTTAGTCACACTGAAAGAAGCGCTTTCCGATGCAATTGAGGCATTATTTTTAGTCGAGTTTTTAGATCCGCGCGATTTTTTATTGGCTTTATTAGCGGAGAAAGATGCTTGTAAGCGGCCTGAACCATCATCAATAAGATTATCATCAACCAACACATTTTCATCTGGCTCAGCTTTGTTTTCTGTTGCTTCGTTAGCATTTTCTGCGCTGTCATCTAAAGTGCGCGTCGCTACATCTTCTCCGGTTGCAGCTGTCTTTTTTCTAGTCATTATCGGCCTAGATTCCTGTAACTCAAAAACAGGTGGCATAGTAGCTTCTGTAGTCAGAGGCGCGGCTTCTGCAGACTCAGTTGTAAGCTCGTTTGTATTGACTTGAGTATCAGCATTTTGAGCTTCAGGAATAAGCTGTGGCGCAGTGGCAATTTGTTCTAAAGGTCGTGATGGCAGCACAATTGGAGGAGAGCTATCAACAAATTGATAAAAATAAAGCCCCATGCCCAACAATGCAATTAAGCCAGCCCCTGCAATCATGATTAATCTGGCGCTATCGGTTTTTGCTTCAAGGCCTTTGGCAGAAAAAACATTAGCCGCAGCTTTGTTTTCTGCCGCATTTTGACTGAAAGCCTGTTGAGTGGGTGATATCGTTGCTGGCGCCGTACTGACTGGCTTTGTTATATTTATAGGGGCTTCTGAAAATGAGCTACCAGTTGGACTTAAAGATAACTCTAACCCTACACTAGCTGTTTTTACTGGCCTTTGTGAAGTTTCATTGTGTGGATTGTTGCTAACTTCATCCTCTATTCCAAGTCGAAGACTATTCTCGTCAGCTAGCTTTTTTTTAGACTTTTCCGCTTGCTCAGTTTTGGCGTTTTGGGCTTGCGCTTCTTCGGCTTTATTCAGCGCTTTAATTAGCAGGCTCATAAATGCTAGCGTCCAATTACTGTGCGTCTTCTAGCACATTTTGCAGTTGCTGCGCGGGAAGATATTGCTTGTAACTTTGCAACTCATCGCTTTCTAAGCTCGCATTGACGATCACTGTTGGGCGCAAGAAAATCACCAATTCTGTTTTTTTGCTAGCATCATTCTGACCAGTAAACACTTTACCCACGCCTGGAATGCTCGACAAGCCAGGCACTCTGTCAGAATTATTTTGTATTTCATCTTGCATTAACCCACCTAGCACCGCCGTACTACCGCTATTAATTTGCAAAATAGATTCCATTTCGCGCACTTGAATTTGTGGAATGGTACTAGGCACTCCAACTAATAATGGGTTAGGGTCGCGCACAAAACTTAGCACACGAGAAATTGTGGGACGTACATTGACATTCACGTTGCCAGTATCATTAATCTGTGGCGTTACGCTCATCACCACACCGACTGGCACAGTATTCGGTGTAGTAGTAACTGTAGGCGATGTGACTACTCCATTGCCAGAAAGCCCGGGCTGTGCTTGTACGGTGAAATACACTAAATTATCAACCACTTTAAGTATAGCGGTTTGATTGTTTAGTACCATCAGTTTTGGGCTAGAGAGTACTTTGGTATCGCCAAACTGCTGAAGTAGGTTTACAGATGCTGCGATGTTACCCAACACACTAACAGGGTTGAAATATCCAGCTACTAAGCCTAAACCAGTAGCGCGAGTCGTTAAGTCCCCAGGGGTAAAGTTGTCACTATTGAGTCTTTGGCTAAAAGTAAAGCCGCTACTAGCGCCTGTATTCCCCAAACGGCTCCAATCTATACCCGCTTGAAAATTGTCGTTCAATACCACCTCAACAATAGTCGCTTCTATCAACACTTGCTTTTTGGCGCTACCCATCACACGGTCGATAAATTCTTGTACCTTTTCGTGCTGTTTATTTGTAGCACGCACACTAATCACACCTGTTTCTGGGTTGGCAATCACGTTGGCAGCTAACAAAGTTTTGTATTCTGATTTAGCTTTTTCGCGCGCTTCACTGGCGGCTCTTGCTTGATCCGTAGGGTTGTTAATGGTAATCGTCGTACCATTATCAGTTTTGGTCGTTTTTGCATCGCGCTCATTGGCATCCGCCTCTGTGCCAATACGTGACACGATTACTTCTTTATCTGTTTCCGCCAACAAATCTTTAACGTTTTGAATCAGTGATTCCCATAAATGATTTTTAGAATTGCTATCTACTGAGGTACGCGAGCTATTATTGGCGCCGTTACCAGTGCTGCTAGTCACATTACTTGAGCCACCTTCGCCCGTGCTGGCACTTTGACCAGTGCTAGAGATTTCTGCAGCGGCACCAATAAAACCCTTGGTATCACGGGTCATGTTGACATAATCTACTTTGTAAATGCGCAAAACTGGCTGGTCAGGTGTTATATACAGCACATTGCCTTCCATTTTGTATGTCAAATCTACTTGCTTGGCTAAGCGTTCCAAAATAGCTGGCAGGGTTTGATCGACCGCATTTAGAGTTGCGCGACCTTGTATGCTGGGGTGTATGTCGATGTTCAGTTTGCTTTCACGCGCCAGTGCAAACAAAATTTCTTTAACGGGCACTTCGTTGACTACAACACTGTAGGTTTGCGCTTTGCTAGTGGCCTTGGGTGGCGGTAATTGCGGGGCACTACGTACTAACTTGGGGATAGGTGCAACATTGGTGTTTTGCGCATTATTTTGGCTGGCTTCGGGTGTATTGGCTTTGCCATCAATATGACCAGCCGACGGTTTCATTTGGGACTGATGCGAGCAGGCTGTCATTGCCAAAATTATCAGCACTACACTAAATTTAGCGCCAAATTTAACCATGCTAACGCTCATCTTATTATTTAGGCCGATATTATTAATACCTTGATTTTGCACGACTTGCTGCCCCTAAGGTTTTTGTACTACTGTTGTTATCGCATAAGTTGCATTAAATTGCAATACTAACTTATTGAAAAACTTATAAATTATGTTTAGTTATTACATTTTTACAAATTTATTTGGTTTCTTGTAACACCCCTGCAACAGTACGCAATTGCGGACGATTTTTTTGTATCTCTAACGGTAATTTTTTTAGTGCTTGCATGGCTTCTACACGATTAGCAAAACTACCATACAACACGGTTAAAAATGGCAGGCTATTCACTTTAGTTCTGTAAACATAAATATTATCCAGCTCCACTTGCTGGCTGAGCACTTCTAAATCGCTTTTAAGCTGCGCTTCGCTACTGGCTCCCATCAGTTGAATGGTGACGGTATTCGGGTTTTGGCTGGCGAGCCAAGCTTGAGTTGCAGTTAAGCGGCTAGTTAAAATATCCGAGCTTGCTTGAAAATTGATTTGCGGACTCATTACTTGGTCATTATTTACTCGAGCGTTTTTGGCAGGGCTGGAAGGCGCTTGGACATTGGCTTCTGGGCCAGCTGTTTTAATGTCTGTT
>JAABQZ010000031.1 GCA_011391175.1 Methylophilaceae bacterium
AAAATTGGTCATCACGTTGGTATGCTAATAGCAAAAACTTCCCAGAGATGTTGCAAAGCGACATTAAGGTGCGCGAGTTTTTAAATAAAAAACTAGCTAGCGCGGCAGTAAGTAAAATTATCATTGAGCGCCCTGCTAAAAATGCAAAAATCACCATTCACAGTGCCCGTCCTGGCGTGGTGATTGGTAAAAAAGGTGAGGATATCGAATCTTTACGCTCAGCTTTGCAGGGTCTGATGGGCGTGCCAGTGCATTTGAATATTGAAGAAGTGCGTAAGCCAGAAATTGATGCGACATTGATTGCGCAATCTATTGCTCAGCAACTAGAAAAACGTGTGATGTTCCGCCGTGCCATGAAGCGCGCGATGCAAAATGCCATGCGTTTAGGCGCACAAGGCATCAAAATCATGAGCTCAGGCCGTTTAAATGGTATTGAAATTGCACGTACCGAGTGGTACCGCGAAGGCCGTGTGCCATTGCATACATTGCGTGCTGATATCGATTACGGTGTTGCTGAAGCTTTAACAACATACGGCATTATTGGTATTAAAGTTTGGGTATTTAAAGGCGAGATTTTTGCTGATAACGTACCAACGCCAATTGGCGCGACTGCACCAGCTGCAACACCAGTTGCTGAACCAGAGAAAAAAGTAAGAAAGCCGAGGGCTAAAGATGCTGCAACCGTCTAGACAAAAATACCGCAAGATGCAAAAAGGCCGTAATAAAGGCATTGCAACTACGGGTAACAAAGTAAGTTTTGGTGACTTTGGTTTAAAAGCCATTGGTCGTGGTCGTTTGACTGCGCGTCAAATTGAAGCTGCACGTCGTGTTATGACGCGTCACATCAAACGTGGTGGTCGTGTGTGGATTCGTATTTTTCCAGATCAGCCAATTTCTAAAAAACCAGCCGAAGTGCGTATGGGTAACGGTAAAGGTAGTACCGAGTACTACGTAGCGCAAATTCAGCCAGGTAAAATGTTATACGAGATGGACGGCGTAAGCGAAGAGCTAGCGCGTGAAGCGTTCCGTTTGGCAGCTGCAAAGCTACCAATCGAAACCACTTTCATGACCCGTCAACTTGGTAGTTAAGAAGAGGACGCGAATATGAAAGCCATCGATTTAAGAGCAAAAAGTGTTGAAGCATTAAATGCTGAGTTGATTGAATTGCGTCGTGCGCAATTTTCACTCCGCATGCAAGTTGCAACACAACAATTAAACAAAGTAGATCAGCTAGGTAAAGTACGCAAGGATGTAGCGCGTGTGAAACATGTATTAGCTGAGAAAGCGAAACAGGCCTAATGATGACAGAAGCAACTAAGACAGAAGTAGCTAAGGTAGTACGCACACTTAGCGGTCGCGTAGTAAGTGATAAAATGGATAAAACCATTACGGTGTTGGTAGAGCGTAAAGTTAAACATCCGCTTATCGGCAAAGTGGTGGTGAAATCTAATAAATTTCACGCACATGATGAAAAAAATGAATGTAAAGAAGGCGATTTAGTGACGATTACTGAAAGCCGTCCAATGTCTAAAACCAAGACTTGGGTTGTGAGTAAAGTAGTTACTAAAGCTTAAAAGATGTAATAAAAGGGAATTTATGACTTGCTTAGCAACATAGATTCCCGCTATAATGTTGGACTTTTCGGTACTCGTGAATTCTTAGTAAGGATTCATAAAAGCAAGTACCCCAATACTGACCGTGGTCTACTGGCCGTTTTGATTAAGTTCATATGGCTGGTATTGGTTTAACGGATTAAGTTGGAGATTATTCTCATGATTCAAATGCAATCTCGGTTAGAAGTTGCCGATAACACTGGTGCTCGCTCTGTGCAGTGCATCAAAGTTATTGGTGGTTCAAAGCGTCGTTACGCTGGTATAGGCGACATCATTAAGGTCAGCATTAAAGATGCTGCGCCACGTGGTCGCGTTAAAAAAGGTGAGGTTTACAGTGCTGTTGTGGTGCGTACCGCTAAAGGAGTGCGCCGTCCAGATGGTTCGTTGATTAAATTTGACACCAATGCAGCTGTGTTACTTAACAATAAATTAGAACCAATTGGTACCCGTATTTTCGGCCCAGTTACTCGTGAATTGCGTACTGAAAAATTCATGAAAATTGTTTCTCTTGCGCCAGAAGTGCTGTAAGGGATAAGGACAATCTATGAGCAAAATTCATAAAGGCGACCAAGTCGTTTTAAATACAGGTAAAGATAAAGGCAAGCGCGGCACTGTGCTGAATGTGCTGGAATCTGGTCATGTAGTGGTTGAAGGCCTTAACGTGGCTAAAAAGCACGCTAAACCAAACCCAATAAAAGGCATTGCTGGCGGTATTGTTAGCAAAGAAATGCCAATTGATATTTCAAACGTTGCGTTATTTAATGCCGCAACACAAAAAGCCGACCGTGTAGGTTATAAAGTTTTGAAAGACGGCAAAAAAGTGCGCGTATTCAAATCTAACGGCGAAGCAGTGGACGCATAGGATAAATTATGGCGCGCTTAAAACAATTTTATAAAGACTCTGTTATTAAAAAAATGACTGAGCAATTTGGATACACTTCAGTCATGCAAGTGCCTCGCATTGAAAAAATTACTCTCAATATGGGAGTGGGCGAAGCGGTTGCAGATAAAAAAGTGATGGAAAATGCAGTTGGCGATATGGAAAAAATTGCTGGTCAAAAAGTAGTTGTGACCAAAGCAAAAAAATCTGTTGCGGCATTTAAAATTCGTGATGATTATCCTGTTGGCTGTAAAGTGACATTGCGTCGTGAGCGCATGTACGAATTCTTAGATCGCTTAGTGACTGTTGCTATTCCGCGTATTCGCGACTTCCGTGGTATTCCAGGCAAGTCTTTCGATGGTCGCGGCAACTACAATATGGGCGTGAAAGAGCAAATCATATTCCCAGAAATTGAATATGACAAAATTGATGCGATTCGCGGTATGAATATTACGATTACGACAACGGCGAAAACAGACGAAGAAGCTAAAGCTTTACTGGCTGCGTTTAGTTTTCCTTTTAGAGGTTAAGACATGGCAAAAACATGTATGACAGAACGCGAATCTAAACGTCGCGCAACAGTTGCTAAATTCGCAGCAAAACGCGATGCATTAAACGCAATCATTGGTGATCAAAAAGCAACCGTAGAAGATCGTCGTGAAGCACGTTTAAAATTGCAAAGCCTGCCACGTAACTCAAGCCCAGTGCGCTTGCGTAACCGTTGCGCGCTTACAGGCCGCCCACGTGGTGTTTATAGTAAATTTGGTATCGGTCGCAGCAAATTGCGCGATTTGATGATGAGTGGCCAAGTGCCGGGCATCACCAAAGCTAGCTGGTAACGGAGGAATAAATTATGAGTATGAGTGATCCGATTGCCGATATGCTAACGCGTATTCGTAACGCACAAGGTGTTAACAAGTTGTCAGTTTCTATGCCTGCTTCTAAACTTAAAGCTGCTATTGCTGCGGTTTTAAAAGATGAAGGTTATATTGATGATTTCGCTGTAGCTACTAACGATGGCAAGCCATTGTTAAATATCAGCTTGAAATATTATGCTGGCCGCCCAGTTATTGAGAAGATTGACCGCGTAAGTAAGCCTGGTCTTCGCATTTACAAAGGTTCAGACAATATTCCTAAAGTAATGAATGGTCTTGGCGTGACAATCATGTCTACTTCCAAGGGTGTAATGACAGATCGTAAAGCACAAGCAGCCGGTATCGGTGGCGAAGTGTTATGCGTAGTGGCTTAAGGAGAAGCAAATGTCACGTGTTGCTAAAAATCCAGTCGCTATTCCAGAAAAAGTTGAAGTTGTATTAAGCGCAAATAATATCGCTGTGAATGGCCCATTGGGCAAGCTTTCACAAGCACTTACAGATGCTGTCACTTTAAAACGCGAAGGCGAAACAATTACATTCGCTGCCACTAGTGATAGTCAACATTCACGCGCTATGTCAGGCACTGTGCGTGCTTTGGTTGCGAATATGGTGCAAGGTGTTTCTGCAGGCTTTACGCGCAAATTAACATTAGTAGGCGTTGGCTATAAAGCTAATGCACAGGGCGCAATGTTGAATTTAGAGCTGGGTTATTCACATCCAATTAACCATAAAATGCCAGTAGGCGTTACTGTAACTACCCCAACCCCAACAGAAGTTATTTTGACGGGTATGGACAAGCAAGTGATTGGTCAAGTAGCTGCGCAAATTCGTGCTTACCGTGCGCCAGAGCCTTACAAAGGCAAGGGCGTTCGTTATTCTGACGAAGTGGTTGCAATTAAAGAGACTAAAAAGAAATAAGTAGACTGAAAAAATAACTAGGACTATAGACAATGAACAACGTAAATAACCGCTTGCGTCGCGCACGTAAAACCCGTGCCAAAATCGCAGAGTTAAAAGTTACTCGTTTAAGTGTGCACCGCACAAATACGCATATTTATGCACAAATTATTGCTGAAACTGGCGATAAAGTGTTAGCAAGCGCTTCAACTGTTGAAGCGGATGTGCGTAAAAAAGTAAAAAATGGTGGCAACGTAGAAGCTGCTGCTGCCATTGGTAAATTAATTGCTGAAAAAGCAAAAAAAGCGGGTATTACTACTGTGGCTTTTGATCGTTCAGGCTATAAATATCACGGTCGTATTAAGGCGTTAGCAGATGCAGCGCGCGAAAACGGTCTTTCATTCTAATAGGCGAGACAGATAATGGCTAGAGAAATGGAACAACAATCACAGCAAACCGATGGTTTGCGTGAGAAAATGATTACTGTAAATCGTGTAAGTAAAACGGTTAAAGGTGGTCGTATCATGAGTTTCGCTGCATTGACTGTAGTCGGTGATGGTGATGGCGCAGTTGGCATGGGCAAAGGTAAAGCACGTGAAGTGCCGGTTGCTGTACAAAAGGCCATGGATGAAGCGCGTCGCGGCATGCTTAAAGTGAACTTAAATAACGGTACCTTACATCACGCTGTAACTGGTGTGCATGGCGCGGCTAAAGTGTTTATTCAACCAGCTTCTGAAGGTACTGGCATTATTGCTGGTGGTGCGATGCGTGCGATTTTTGAAGTAATGGGTATTACTAACGTTGTTGCTAAATGTATCGGTTCAACCAATCCATACAACTTAGTGCGTGCAACCTTAAATGGCTTAGAGTCTATGAATACTCCATCAGAAATTGCAGCAAAACGCGGCAAATCTGTAGAAGAAATTAGAGGTTAATGATGGCGACTACTACAAAAACAACTGCTACTGCAAAGCCAGCAGCAAAAAAAGTTAAAGAAGCAGTTCCAATGATTAAAGTGACGCTGGTAAGAAGTGTGATTGGTCGCATTGAAGCACATAAAGCTACCGTCAAAGGTTTAGGTTTACGTCGTATGCACCACACAGTCGAAGTGCAAGATACACCAGCAATCCGCGGCATGATTAATGCTGTGAACTATCTCTTAAAGGTAGAAGCATAATGCAATTAAATACAATTAAGCCTGCAGAAGGCGCAAAAAAAGAACGTCGCCGTGTTGGACGTGGTATTGGCTCTGGTTTAGGTAAAACCGCAGGGCGTGGCCACAAAGGTCAAAAATCACGTACAGGCGGTTTTCATAAAGTGGGTTTTGAAGGTGGTCAAATGCCTTTGCAACGTCGACTACCAAAACGTGGTTTTAAATCGCTGACTAAAGCTGATACTGCACACGTGCGTACTTCTGAGTTGAATGATTTGCCTGTAGATACGATTGATTTATTGGTATTAAAGCAAGCTAACGTGATTTCTGGCAATGCTTTAGCGGCTAAAGTGTTTTTATCTGGTGAAATTACCAAAAAACTTATCCTAACTGGTTTGCTGTTAACTAAAGGCGCTCGCGCTGCAGTTGAAGCAGCTGGCGGCAAAGTAGCTTAAGTTTAAAAGTAGATGGCGCAAGATAGTATTTTAGGTGCAGTTGGTAAAATGAGCGAGCTGAAAAGCCGCTTGTGGTTTGTGTTGGGTGCGTTGGTGGTGTATCGCTTAGGCGCGCACATTCCAGTGCCTGGTATAGATCCAACAGTGTTGAAGCAGTTATTTGATTCACAAAGCGGCGGCATCCTAGGCATGTTTAACATGTTCTCAGGTGGAGCGCTGTCACGGTTCACGGTGTTTGCTTTGGGTATTATGCCGTACATTTCTGCATCCATTATTATGCAGCTTGCAACAGTAGTTTCACCTAAATTAGAGCAGCTCAAAAAAGAAGGTGAAGCCGGCAGACGCACAATTACTAAGTATACGCGCTACGGCACTGTGTTATTGGCAACGTTTCAAGGTTTAGGTATCGCGATTGCACTAGAAGGTCAGGCTGGATTGGTGTTGGATCCAGGTATGGCATTTAGATTGACGGCAGTGATTACTCTGGTCAGTGGCACGATGTTTTTGATGTGGTTGGGCGAGCAAATTACTGAGCGCGGCATTGGTAACGGTATCTCGATTATCATTTTTGCAGGGATTGTGGCTGGTTTGCCAAGCGCTATTGGAAGTACTTTAGAGTTAGCACGTACTGGTGCCTTCTCGATTCCATTGGTTGTATTTTTACTGGTGGCGATTGTTTTGGTGACAGCATTGGTGGTGTTTGTAGAGCGTGGCCAACGCAAAATTACAGTGAATTATGCCAAGCGCCAAGTAGGTAATAAAGTGTATGGTGGACAAACAACCCATTTGCCTTTGAAGTTAAACATGGCGGGAGTTATCCCACCAATTTTTGCATCAAGCATTATTTTGTTTCCAGCGACATTGGCTGGTTGGTTTGGTAGCAGTGAAAAGTTGTATTGGTTGAAAGACATGAGTAATTTATTGTCTCCAGGTCAGCCAATCTATATTTTGTTTTTTGCTGCAGCGATTATGTTTTTCTGTTTCTTCTACACGGCGTTAGTATTTAACCCAAAAGAAACAGCAGATAATTTAAAGAAAAGTGGCGCGTTTGTACCAGGTATTCGTCCAGGCGAGCAAACAGCTAACTACATTGACAAAATTATGGGTCGTCTGACTCTGATAGGCGCAATTTATATTACTTTGGTGTGCTTGTTGCCAGAGTTCTTGAGATTAAAATTTAATACGCCGTTTTACTTTGGTGGCACTTCACTGCTGATTATCGTGGTGGTAACCATGGATTTTATGACACAAGTACAATCGCACTTAATGTCACATCAGTACGAAGGTTTGCTTAAAAAAGCGAACTTCAAAGGCGGCGCTAGCGCGCGTTAGTTGAAAGTTTTTAAATAGAATTAATTGGTGTTGAGGTAAATTATGAGAGTTCGTGCATCAGTAAAAGCATTGTGCCGCAATTGTAAGGTTGTACGTCGTCGTGGTGTGGTCCGTATTATTTGTACAGACCCGCGCCATAAACAACGTCAAGGTTAATGGTAACTAACTGTAAAGTTGTATATTGTTAAAATGCTTAAGTTTTAAGCAATTAGTTTGAAAATATAAGTTCAAGCTGTTAAAATTTAAGGCTTTTTTATTTAGTCGCACAAATTGCGATATGTTTTGGAGTTAGAGTATGGCTCGTATTGCTGGGGTTAATATCCCGAATAATAAACACGCTGAAATCGCGTTAACGTCGATTTTTGGTATTGGTAGAAACACTGCACAAAAAATTTGTGCAGCAGCTGGTGTTTTGGCGACTACTAAAGTCAAAGATCTTAATGACGCAGACGTAGAAAAACTTAGAGATGAAGTGGCCAAGGTAAAAGTTGAAGGTGATTTGCGCCGTGAAGTCTCTATGAACATCAAGCGTTTAATGGACTTGGGTTGCTATCGCGGTGTGCGTCATCGTCGTGGCTTGCCTGTTCGTGGCCAGCGCACAAAAACGAATGCGCGTACACGTAAAGGCCCAGTAAAAGCAATTAAACAGTCAAAATAAAATAGCTATTTAAATATTTATATTAAGTAAGATTCAATAGGTAAGGACAGTACAACATGGCAAAAGCTAATGTACGTGTAAGAAAAAAAGTTAAAAAGAATATTGCCGAGGGCATTGCCCACGTGCACGCTTCATTTAACAACACGATTATTACAATCACTGATCGTCAAGGTAATGCGCTTTCATGGGCAACTTCTGGCGGTCAAGGGTTTAAGGGCTCACGTAAAAGTACGCCATTTGCAGCACAGGTTGCTGCAGAGGTAGCAGGTAAAAATGCGCAAGAGTCTGGTGTTAAAAATTTAGAAGTGCGTATTAAAGGTCCAGGCCCAGGCCGTGAATCTGCTGTGCGCGCACTTAACGCGGCTGGTTTTAAAATCACCAGCATTACTGATGTGACGCCAGTACCACATAATGGCTGTCGTCCTTCTAAAAAACGCCGTATTTAAGCACACAAAGATTACTGGAGAACTATCTTGGCTAGAAATTTAGACCCTAAATGCCGTCAGTGCCGCCGCGAAGGCGAAAAACTATTCTTGAAAGCTGAAAAATGCTTTACAGACAAATGCGCAATCGAAAAACGTAACTTCCCGCCTGGCCAACATGGTCAACGTCGTAACTCACGTTTGTCTGATTATGGTGTGCAATTGCGTGAGAAACAAAAAGTACGCCGTATTTATGGCATTTTAGAAGGTCAATTCCGCAGTTACTACGCAGAAGCTGACCGTCAAAAAGGCATTACTGGTGAAAACCTGTTGCAATTGTTAGAGTGCCGTTTAGATAACGTTGCATTCCGTATGGGTTTGGGCGGTTCACGTACTGAGGCGCGTCAAATTGTGCGTCACAATAGTATTTTAGTAAACGGTAAACGTGTGAATATTCCATCTTACCAAGTAAAAGCCGGTGATGTGGTTTCAGTTGCGGAAGCATCAAAAACACAATTACGCATTAAAGGCGCGCTTGCTGCGGCTGAACAGCGTGGCTTTCCAGCATGGTTAGAAGTAGATGCGAAAGCATTGACTGGCACATTTAAATCTAAACCACAACGTGATGATTTGCCTTCAACCATTAACGAATCATTGGTTGTTGAGTTGTATTCTAAGTAATTAATACTTAGCGATCCCTCTCAATCAATTAACGTCAAGGAATTTTATGCAAAACAACCCAACTGAATATTTAAAACCACATGTGGTGGACGTTGAAGTCATCACCCCATTGCGTGCTCGCGTAACGCTAGAGCCGATGGAGCGTGGTTTTGGCTATACATTAGGCAATGCACTACGTCGCGTTTTATTATCGTCGATTCCAGGCTTTGCGATTACTGAAGTTAAAATTGATGGTGTTGTACATGAGTACTCAACCATTGATGGTGTTCAAGAAGATGTTGTTGATATATTGTTAAATTTAAAAGGCGTCGCTTTAAAACTTAACAATAAATCAGAAACCATTTTAACGCTGAATAAATCTACTGAAGGTGTAGTAACAGCGGGTGATTTTGATACAGGTCACGATGCAGAAATTGTGAACCCGAATCATGTGATTGCACATTTAACAAAGGGCGGCAAACTCAATTTAGAAGTTAAAGTCGAAATGGGCCGTGGCTACCAGCCGGTTCCAGCGCGTCAAAAAGCCAATGAAGAAGACCGTGTGTTAGGTTTTATCATGGTGGATGCGTCATTTAGCCCTATTAACAAAGTGAGCTATCAAGTGGAAAGTGCACGTGTAGAACAGCGCACTGACTTAGATAAGCTGATTATGGACGTTGAAACCAACGGTATCATCGAGCCAGAACAAGCGATTCGTGATGCAGCACGTATTTTAATTGGTCAATTATCAGTATTTGCCAACTTAGAAGGCTCACCAAGCGAAGTAGAAGTAAAATCTGCACCGCAAGTTGACCCAATTTTATTGCGTCCAGTGGACGACTTAGAATTGACTGTCCGTTCAGCCAATTGCTTAAAAGCGGAAAACATTTTCTACATCGGTGATTTGATTCAGCGTGGTGAAAATGAATTATTAAAAGCACCAAACTTGGGCCGTAAATCATTAAATGAGATTAAAGATGTATTGGCTACTAAAGGGTTAACTTTGGGCATGAAGCTTGAAAACTGGCCACCAGTTGGTCTAGAAAAAGCATAAGTTACAAAATATTAAAGAAAATTAAGGAATTACTATGCGTCACGGTAATAGCAATCGTAAATTAAATCGTACTAGCAGCCATCGTGCAGCGATGTTTCGTAATATGTCTGTTTCATTATTACGCCACGAAATTATTCGCACGACTTTGCCAAAAGCAAAAGAGTTGCGTAAATATGCAGAGCCACTCATTACCTTAGGTAAAGAGGCAACGCTGGCAAATCGCCGCTTAGCGTTCAGCCGTTTGCGTGACCGTGATATTGTAGGTAAGCTATTTGGTGAACTTGGTCCACGCTACAATGCGCGTAATGGTGGATATTTACGCATATTGAAATGCGGCTTTCGCAATGGCGACAATGCACCCATGGCGTTAGTGGAGTTGGTGGATCGTCCAGATACTACGACAGAAGCTGTTGCAGCTGAGTAAGTTTTATACATTCAATAAAAAAGCCAGCTAAATGCTGGCTTTTTTATTGTTTAAGCTGTCGATTTACTCTAAAAATACCTGAATATCAGCCTCACTAAATGGCCAGTTGAGTTCCATTTTGGTATCTTGTCGCTGCAATACTGGAATACGTATCCCATACTCTGCAAGTAAAAATTCATCACCTGCTACTTCAATCACGCTAACTGAAATATCAGGAATTTTAATTGCAAGCGAATACGCCACCTCACATAAATGGCAATGTAATGTGGAATATAAATATAACTGCTTAATCACACTTAGTATTTTAAGCGTAAATTTCTCAGTTAAATACAATTAAAACACAAGAAAAACCATAAAATAAATCATAATAACGTTTGTATTGTAAAAAACCTTCAAGGCTTAGCATGTCCGATAAACAAGATACAAAAGAGAGTTTAAGCGAAAGCCTGCAGCAAGTAATTTCTCTTTTAGAGAAGCATAAGCTAGTAGAAAATCTTGTCCACAAGCAAGGAATGCCCAGCCACGACCTCGAAAAACAAGACTTAGTAGAATTACTTGTACATAAACAAAATTTAAACGAACTACAAAAGAAATTGGATGCGCTACATCCTGCTGACGTTGCGCATATTCTAGAAGCCTTGCCGCTTGAAGATCGTTTAAATCTCTGGGAGCTGGTTAAAGCAGACAGAGACGGCGAAATTCTGCTAGAGGTCGCGGACTCAGTCAGGCAAAGTTTGATTGCGGATATGGATTCGCAAGAGCTGTTGGCCGCCGCCGAGCAGTTAGATGCAGATGAACTAGCGGATTTAGCACCAGATTTACCAAAAGACGTGTTGCAAGATTTGATGGATAGTTTGGACGCGCAGAATCGTGAGCGTTTACAATCCACCTTGTCCTATCCTGAAGATGCAGTAGGGGCACACATGGATTTTGATATTGTAACGATTCGGGAAGACATTACACTAGAAGTGGCGCTACGTTATCTACGTCGTTTGGGCAGTCTGCCAGAGTTGACTGATAAATTATTTGTGGTGGATAGGAACGACATTTTGCAAGGCGTGTTGCCATTAAAACGCATGGTGGTAAGCGATTTAGAGGCGAATGTGGTGGATGTGATGGCAGCCGATTCGGTGAAGTTTCACCCGCAGGATATTATCGATGAAGCAGCGCAGGCTTTTGAGCGCTATGACTTAGTAACCGCGCCAGTAGTAGATGCTAATAACAAGCTTGTAGGGCGCATTACAGTAGATGCGGTAATGGACTTTATCCGTGATGAATCTGAATCCGACATGCTCTCTATGGCTGGTTTGCGTGATGAAGAAGACTTTTTTGCATCTGTTTGGAAGTCGGTACAAAACCGCTGGGCTTGGTTGGCGATTAATTTAATGACGGCTATTTTGGCTTCACGGGTGATTGGTTTATTTGAAGGCTCCATCGAGAAAATAGTCGCTCTGGCTGCATTGATGCCGATTGTCGCAGGCATAGGCGGTAACTCAGGCAATCAAACCACGACCATGATTGTGCGTGGTTTGGCCTTAGGACAGATTTCTGCACACAATATGCAATCACTGATTAAAAAAGAAATGGGCGTGGCCTTATTAAACGGTTTGTTGTGGGGTAGCGTGCTTGGCTTAATTGCATATGCCCTCTACGGCAACTATCAACTAGGCTTGGTGATGATGTCAGCGATGACGTTAAATTTACTGTTGGCGGCCGTGATGGGGGTGGTTATTCCATTAAGGATGCATAAATCTGGTCGCGACCCCGCAGTGGGCACTAGTGTATTGATTACTGCGGTGACAGATAGCGGTGGATTTTTTATATTTCTTGGCTTAGCAACAATTTTCTTAATATAGTATGACTAATACCTGATATGAATAGTGAAATTAAGTTAATTTGGCAAGAAGTAATAGCCGATATCACAACACCAGCAGCCTCTTGGCAGATTGCTGCAATTATTACCGCAGTCCTCATCGCTTGGGGTATTAACGGTATTCTGCGTGCTTATGTGATGCGAAATGCACCAGGAAACTGGAAGTTAACCATCGGCAGTATCAATCGTGTCTTATTTCCGCTATCTACCCTGCTAATAGTGCTCACTGCTAAAGCCATATTAGCAAATTGGCAACACACTAGCTTGTTACACTTAGCAAGCACATTGTTAATCGCTATGGCTGCCATCCGCTTAACGGTGTATGCCGTACGCTATATTATTTCCCCTGGGGGTGTTCTAAAAACCTTGGAAAATACACTTTCAGCAGTTATTTGGTCAGTATTGGCCCTGCATCTAAGCGGGTTCCTGCCAGAGATATTAATACTACTGCGAACTATTGAATTTACCATTGGCAAAACAACTGTCAATTTATTGGTTGTGTTGCAAGCATTACTGATCATTTTTGCAACGATTTTTGTTGCTTTGTGGTGTAGCCGCATGATTGAAAACAAACTCATGATCGCAGAAAATATAAACATGAATATGCGAGTGGTGCTCAGCAAAGTGTTGAGAATATTTTTACTCTTTATCGCTATTCTGATTGGTCTATCTGCAGTTGGGCTAGACCTCACATTGCTATCTGTGTTTGGCGGGGCGTTGGGTGTAGGCTTGGGGTTTGGTTTGCAACGTATTGCGAGTAACTATGTAAGCGGCTTTATATTGTTGCTGGATAAGTCTATGCAGATTGGCGATATTGTCACGATTGAAGATAAGCACTATGGCGTGATTACTGATTTGCGTACACGCTATTTAGTGCTAAAAAAACTAGATGGTACGCAAGTCATTGTGCCGAATGAGTTGCTGATTATTAACCCAGTCATTAATCATTCATTTACAGATCGTAATATGCGCGTATTGCTAGACCTACAAGTGGCCTATCAAAGTGATCTTGAGTTAGTACTAAGCTTAATGCTTAAAGCCGCCGCAGACAATGCTAGAGTGCTGGTGACACCAGAGCCAACGGCAACCATTAAAGCGTTTGGGGAAAGCGGTGTTGATGTGACGCTGTCGGTATGGATAGCTGACCCAGAAAATGGTCAATTACTATTGAAGTCAGACTTGTATTTGGCGCTTTGGCAGATGTTTAAAGCCAATAACATCTCGATTCCATTCCCGCAACGAGAAATTCGAGTCTTGGGCCAACCAGTATCGGCGCCTGAAGATAAAAAAAATTAACTGTTTCAGACTTGTCAGTTTTAAGACGTAGGTATAAGCCAAAATATAAAAATGATTATCACAAAAATTGCGGCAATAAAAAAGCTCGATAAATCGAGCTTTTTTAAACCTACTTTTAGATAGTTATTAACTATTTAAGTTTGGTTTCTTTGTAGATAACATGCTTACGAACAACGGGATCAAATTTTTTGATTTCCATTTTTTCTGGCATGGTACGTTTGTTTTTAGTGGTGGTATAAAAATGACCTGTACCAGCACTTGATTCTAATTTAATTTTTTCACGCATGATGTTCTACCTTAGATTTGCTTGCTTTTAGATTTTTTGGCCAGCAGCGCGCATATCAGCAAGCACGGCATCAATACCGTTTTTATCGATAGTACGTAACGCATTGTTAGTAATACGCATGCTTACCCAGCGGTTTTCGCTTTCAACCCAAAATTTACGGTTTTGTAAATTAGGTAAAAAACGGCGTTTTGTTTTGTTTTGTGCGTGAGAAACATTGTTACCCACCATTGGCTTTTTGCCAGTTACCATACATACACGTGCCATGGTTATCTCCAAATACTTTGCTTTTTGCGAAAGAGCGCAATTATAGTACGAAACCTAGGTTTGTTTCAAGGTTTATTCAGCCTAAACATAAGATTTTGTAGTGTTTTTTAATGTTTCTCTAGTGCTTACCAGTACTTCCAAATCCACCTTCACCGCGCTCTGTCACAGTAAATTCATCCACTACATGAAAATCGGCTTGTACCACTGGCACAATCACCAGTTGTGCGATGCGCTCCATCGGGTTAAGGATAAAGGCTTCTTTGCTACGGTTCCAACAGCTTACTAATAATTGGCCTTGATAATCTGAATCAATTAATCCCACCAAGTTGCCTAATACAATTCCGTGCTTATGGCCTAAACCAGAGCGCGGCAAAATGATGGCGGCGTAGTAAGCGTTATCAATATGAATCGCCATCCCAGTGGGTATCATCACCGTTTCGCCAGCTTGTATGGTTTGTGTATGCTCAACACAAGCCCGCAAATCCAGCCCAGCAGATCCAGGCGTGGCATAAGCGGGCATCATGTGATGCAGGCGTGAATCTAAGATTTTTAAATCTACCGTAATGGACATTTTATTATGCTGTTGGGGTTAATTAGAATGTGATATTAAACACTAAATAAGTGTGAAAATCACTATGGGAATCTGCTTTAAAATTTAATTTTTATCACAACAAAACTACATAGCAAAAATTACTGGCCTGCAAGCCGCATGTATATTGTCTTACAGAGCATCAATTTAAATAATATAGATTTGATTTAAAGACTAAATGTGATGTGCGAGGCAGTTGGTATGCGTTATAGTCAGCTTAAACAAAGTTGGCTATAACGCACAATTTACTAGTTAAAATTTGTAGTTAGCGCTTAATCCCAGCAAATAATTTCTATCTGTAGCAGGTTCAAAGAAACGTAAATTACCGTCATTGATACGCACTGAACCAATATAGTCTTTATCAAATATGTTTTCTACGCGTAAATACTCTTTAAAGTTCCAGTTGGCGATGTTCTGCTCAAAGCCTGCGCGAACGTTAAAGATGGTGTAAGACGGGGCAGTATCAGTGTTGGTGTCGTTGACATACACTTTACTGTTGTGGCGGCCTTCAAATGCTGTATGGAATCCAAGTGGCGCATACTTCCATGCGATTTCGCCATAAATCTGACTGCGATAGGTGCCAGGAATGCGATTGCCAGCAGTAATTGCCGCAAAATCCGAATCAAACTTAGCGTTAAGTAAGGTGTAGGCAAAATAGGTTGAAATATTATTGGCAAATGTTGAGTCAACTGAAAGCTCTACGCCGGTACGTTTTGTTTTATTTGCATTGGTGAAAACTGTTCGTCCGCCGCCACTAGCGCTGGTGACGATTTCATCATTGGTGTTCACGTAATACAAGGTCAAATTGGCAAGTGTGTTATCGGTAACAAACGCTTTGGCGCCAATTTCAAAGTTTTCGCTTTCACTAGGCTTGAGTGATAAGTTAGGCGTGGCGTTTACGGCTAATGAGTTAAAGCCCGCCTCAATAAACGTGGGTGTTTCAAAGCCTTTGCCATAGTTGGTGTAAAGATTGAGCTGCGGATTCACTTTCCAAATAGCGCCGATGACAGGCGTGGTTTTATTGTAGGTCACGCTACCGCTGTTGTCACCGTTAGAGCTTCCCCCACTGGTGAACTTGTCATTAACGGTAAGTTTGACCTTGGTTCTGCGCAAACCAGCATGAATGTCAACGTTGTCTGTTGCGGATAATTTACCTTGAATGTAGCGGTCAAAATTGGTGGAAATATTTTCTTCTCTACGATTTAAGCTAAATGGCGTACCAAGCACGCGCTTTGTCCCGTTGTCTGCATTGGTGTCTAGACGGTCGTCCGACGATTTTCCGTAATTGACGCCAAGGCTGATGGTATAGGCCTTGTCCATAATCGTTCCTTGGTTGTTCCAGCGTAAGTCCGCGCCCCAAAACTCGCGAGAAATTTCACTGGCACGTCCGTTGGCGTTAACAGGCGGCGATGAAGGCAACGCTAAATACTGCTCGTTTTCTCTGTTCCCCACGTAGGTAATCAAATTGACCGAGTTGTGCTCGTTAAAGGTGTGATCTAAATTAAATCCAGCTTGGGCGTGGCTGCGGTAAACACGTGTGTCTGAGGCAATCGCTCCCACGCCAGCCGCTTCTGGATTAGCATTCGCCACCGCTTTGGTTAGCCCTAATGGATCTTGCGCTGTTTGATCAAACCAATTGACCAATGTGGTGAGCTTTGTATCTTCGCTAATATTGAATTTAAATTTGGCAGTTGCTTGCTCTTTTTGGCCTGCGTTGTGATCTCTGTAGCCGTCGGTTTCAAAGTTGGACACGTTGAATAAATATTCCACGCCATCCAGAGCGCCCGCTGCATTCAGCACTTGACGTTTGGTACCGTAACTACCAAACATCACCGTACCGCCAACCTCAGGCGTTTGGGGGGCGTTTTCGGTAAACAGTTGAATCACCCCACCAGACGAGTTGCCATATAGGGCGGAAAATGGACCGCGCATCACTTCGATGCTTCTAATCGCCGACAAATCAACTACCCCAGGCTGGCCTTGGCCATCAGGCATGGTCAACGGAATGCCATCCACATAAACTCGCACACCACGCACACCAAAGGCTGAGCGCGAACCAAAACCTCGCGTGGAAATTTGCGGATCTTGCGCTTGATTGTTTCGGTTTTGTGCGGTAATGCCAGGTACGCGGATCAGACTTTCGGATAATTGCATCTGCAACTGGCCTGCTTGGATGTCTTCCTGATTAACGACATCAATGGCGATTGGTAAATCAAAGCTGTTGTATTCGGTGCGCGTGCCTGTGACGACAATCGGCGCAAGCTGTTGTATGGTTTGGGTGGCCTCGTCCTCAGCAAAACTCACATTAGGTAAATTGAGCATAGGTAACAGGGCAAGTGTGATGGCCTTAAGTCTAAACATATTGGAGTTGTTCATGGTCATGTCGTTTAAGAATAAAAGTTATGCTGATTTTAAGGTGAAGTGGGTTGAGGTGCTTTGCGTATTTTCATGATATTCACCAAAGCATGATGTAGATCAAAGTGTTGGGTATCGCAATGCCAGTGCTTGCTGAGCTGTGCAATTAAGAACCGTGCAATTTCTAACGATGCAAATTACCGTGTAGCGTTAGCGAGCATGGCGGAAAGATGCGTCAGTATTTGTTGCGCAATGCTGTGTTTTTTGGACTGTGGAAGGGGGTATGTGCCATGGTCATCCAGCAGGGTGACTTGGTTGTAATCACTCCCCATCGTTTGACTGGCAAGGTTAGCAACAATCAGCGGCAATTTTTTGGCTTTACGCTTTGCCTCGGCGTACTCAAGCAGTTTTTCTGATTCTGCCGCAAAGCCCACACAAAAAGGTGGGCTAGGTAAACTGGCAACATCGGCCAAAATATCTTTATTTTTCTTAAGGCTTAACGACAAATTTGCCTCAATTTTTTTAATTTTCTGGATGGAAACATGTTCAGGACTGTAATCCGCCACTGCAGCCACACTAATG
>JAABQZ010000032.1 GCA_011391175.1 Methylophilaceae bacterium
AATCATGCACAACAACAAGGCTGCCAATACGCCAAACCAGCGCCGTGAGTAATGGTCGATGCAATAACCAGCAAACAGTGCGCTGGCAAAATATGGTAGCACTTCGGCTAAGCCAATTAAACCTAATGACAAAGGATCGCGCGTAATTTGATAAATATGCCAGCCTACAGCAACTGTCATAGATTGGTAACCCAGCACCATAAATATGCGGTATGTCAGCAGTTTCGGCAGTGCAAACTGATTTTGTGTAAATAATTTTTTCATTATTGTTATGCAGTTTAAGTTGCGCTAATTTTCTAGGCGCGGCACGCGCCATAAGTACCAGCTTGCTATGGTGCGGTAAGGGGTCCACGCACTGCCAATCTCGGCTAATGCTTTGGATTTTGGCGCAATGCTTAATTTTTTAAGGCGCGTATAACCCGCCACTACTGCAAAGTCATCGACGGGCAGAATATCCATACGACCTAGCGTAAAAATCAGCATCATTTCAACCGTCCATTGGCCTATGCCTTTTAACGTAATCAAGCGTTCAATCAGTACCTCATTGCTCATGGTGCCAGCGTCTTCGCGCGAAGGCACCAGTCCTTTTAAGGTGGCTTGTGCAATCCCTTGTATAGTTTCAATTTTTCTGCCAGAAAAGCCGCAAGCACGTAAATCGTCAAATTGCGCGTTAACTAATTGTTCGGGTTGGGGAAAGCCGCCGAAATGTTTTTTAAACTTAGTAAAAATGGCGTCGCCTGCTTTACCGTGCAATTGTTGGTAAGCCACCGCTTGCACTAAAGCTTGGTAAGGGCTAAGTTCAGCTTCTATTTCTGTAGCTAACGTACAGGTGCCCACAGTGTTGATTAATTGCGCCCAATCCTCATCAATATTGCTTAAAAATTGAACCGCTTCGGCGTAAACTGCTTGATTGGATATGGGGCGATTAGACATAAAGTGTCATTATAAATGGATTTATTCGAAAACGATTTATTCGCCAGTCAGGATGAGCAACAAGTTTCTATAGCTGATGGTGCGATGCTGTTGCGTCATTTTGTACAACAACAAAAAAATGCCTCGCTAAATGAAGCGGTATTGTTGGCAGATTTAAATTACATCTTAGAAAATTCGTCCTTACGTCAAATGATAACGCCGGGTGGCTTTACCATGTCAGTTGCTATGACCAATTGTGGCGCATTAGGTTGGGTTTCAGATAGAAAAGGCTATCGTTATACAACGCTAGACCCTAGTACAGGGTTGCCTTGGCAGCCGATGCCTGCAAGTTTTTTGGCGCTAGCAAGCGCTACCGCCGCACAAGCGGGTTATGCTGATTTTGTACCAGATGCTTGCCTAATTAACCAATATCAGCCTGCCACACGTATGAGTTTGCACCAAGATAAAGATGAACAAGATTTTAGCCAACCCATCGTTTCTGTGTCGCTGGGTGTGCCAGCTATATTTTTATTCGGCGGTGCAAAGCGCACAGATGTGACCAGAAAAATATTATTGCAACATGGTGATGTAATAGTGTGGGGTGGAAAAACACGTTTAAATTATCATGGTGTCACGCCATTAAAAGCCGATAGCCATGCGGCCTTTGGGGCGTGCCGTGTTAACCTGACGTTTAGAAAAGCGGCTTAAAGTAGTTTCGTATGCTTACAACTTCAGTGCTGCTTTAATGCGCTTCAATGTTTGCGTGACGATGTTGCCGTCCAGCTGATAATGTTTATGTAATGGCTCCAGTACTTGCCAGCTGCCTTTTATGCCTGCAGGAAAAGTCACCAAATCGCCCTTGCCAAAGCTGACAGGCAAGCCCCCGGTTGGAGTGATAATGCAACTGCCCTCTAAAATATAGGCAATTTCTTGCTCAGGAAAGCTCCAATCAAACGTTGAAACTTCTTTTTTCCAGGTTGGCCATTTTGTCACGCTTAAAGCGTTTAATTTAGTTTGGCTAGGGGTTTTTTCTACGGTAATTTGGCTAACAGCAACTTGTTTCATATGCATCCTTTTTTTCAGAGGACGTATTTTAGCGCATCGCGGCCTTCAGTAGTAAAATGCAGCTTTGATATTGAGCGGGTTCCTATGCGCGTTAATTTGGATGAGGCGATCATCAAACTGCAAAACGGTGAGGTGGTGGCGATACCGACCGAGACTGTTTACGGTCTGGCGGCAGATGCCAGCAATGATAATGCTTTACGCCAAATTTATGCGATTAAACAACGGCCTGCCGATAATCCACTCATTGTGCATATTGCCGATGCTAACCAAGTTAATGATTGGGCAGCAGAATTTTCGCCACTGGCACAAAAATTGGCACAGGCATTTTGGCCTGGCCCGCTTACCTTGGTGTTGCCAGCTAAGCCGCGTGTTTCCAGTATCTTGCGTGGTAATCACCCCACCGTAGCACTGCGGGTACCGAATCACGCGCTGACTTTGCAGCTGCTCAAACAAAGTGGTTTGGCTTTGGCAGCGCCATCAGCCAATAAATTCACCCAACTCAGCCCCACCACAGCGGCACATGTAACTGCTAGCTTAGGTGATGCGGTTGCGGTGTTGGATGGTGGTGCTTGTGAAGTGGGGATAGAATCTACTATTGTTGCGGTGACTAATAATCAAAACGGCGAAAGTTGGCAGCTATTACGTTTGGGCATGCTGCCGGAAGCCAATATCCATGCGGTTGCTGGCGTGCCTGCTACAAAGGCTACACAAGCCATTAAAGCACCGGGGCAGCATGTGCTACATTACTCGCCCCGAACACCCATGCAGTTATTTACCACGCGAGCAGATTTGATTTCATATGCTAGTATCCACAGCAATATCCGTGCAGCCGCGTTGTTATTGGGTTCTGGCGCAGTGCCAAATTGTACCTATTTTGAACTGAACAACAACGCGACCGATGTAGCGCAAAAACTGTATGACACGCTACATAAAATGGATGCCCTGGACGCAGAACAACTACTCATAGAAGCACCTCCTAACGCGATTGAATGGTTGGCGATTTTAGACAGATTGACGCGCGCAGCGCATCGTTAAAAAACTTGTTTTTAGTTGAAAATAAGCGTAAATTTAACTGTGATTATGTGAGTTTGATGTAAATTTCTAGGCAAATTTGGAGTTTAATATGCCAGATAATAAATATGGCTTAGGTAGTAGCAAAGTGGCTACTGAACACCACGAAGCGCATCACAAAACTGCAGCAATTCATCCCACAAACTGCAAGTTTTGCAATAGTACGAATTTGACTTTAAGCCCAACCATGCATGACCACTTGTGTAACGATTGCGGTGAATGGCAGAGCGATATACCGCAAGGTTACTCCACGGGCCGCGCACCCGACTATTAATTTATCCAAGTAGGAGAAAGTGATGACTCGCTATGTTGATGGGTTTGTGATTCCTGTGGCCAAATCGCGTATTGATGACTATCGCTTAGTGGCTGAAAAGGCTGCGAAAATTTGGAAAGAACATGGTGCACTCGATTATTGGGAATGCATAGGTGACGACATGGATGTGAAGGATGTGTTGTCATTTCCGCAGCTTGTTAACGTAACGCCAGATGAAACGGTGATATTTTCATGGGTGGTGTTTGCCTCCCGCGAGGCGCGAGATGCTGCTAATGCCAGAATATTTGCAGACCCGCGCATGACTGAGATGATGGATTCATCCAATCAAATTTTTGATTGTAAGCGTATGGCTTATGGCGGTTTTAAGCAGTTGGTGCACGCTTGAGCCGTGTTGCTATTTTTTCAGCGCTTCGCCAAACTCCATATCCAAATCTAAATCAATTGCTTTTAAGGCGACACGCGTCTTTTCTACTTCTTCGGTTTTGCCTGCACGGTTAGCCATTAAGCCAAGCTCGATCAGGGTGGCGCCGTGTTGCGGTTGCAACGCTAACGCCTTGCTAAAATACATATTTGCTTGACTTGAATTGCCTAAACGTTCCTCAGAAACCCCCGCGTAAAATAAGGCTTCTGGGCTGGTTGGTTCGTTTGCTATCCATTCTTGTGCCACTACTTTTAGCTCATCCCATTTGTCATTTTGGTAGGGCAATACGACGCGCATAAAAAACGGCCGTTCAGTATCGGGCGCGTCCCAAAACGGAGTACCCCCTGACGCCAATGACACTGTTTCTGGCGCATCTAATAGCGTTTTTACCCATTTAACTGGAATATTGTAAAAATATGCGCCGCGACCAGGGCTTTTAAAGGTGCTAATCGCTATGAGTTTTCCCTCACTATCAAACACGGGGCTGCCACTGGCGCCCATGACAAACGAGGCGTCTGTGCGCACTATTTTGCTGTCATCTAGCGGATATAAAGCTTTAATTTTGCCTAGGGTGGATTGCGGTTTTGGTGGTCCACCAGGAAAGCCGATAGAAAATACCGGCTGCTCATATTTTAAGTTTTCGGAGTCACCCAACTCAACGGGCTTTAGCTCTAAAAATTGAAAGCGCAAAATACACAAATCATGCTTCCAATCGGCGCGCATGGCTTCTGGCGTGTAACTCTCTCCAAACTTGGTAATTTTTACGCCGCGTGCATTGGCTAGCACATGGCAATTAGTGGCAACTAGGTCTTTACCAACAACCACGCCAGTGCCCACGCCATGCCCACCAGATTGCGTAGTGACATGCACTTTAGTCACAGATGCTTTTAGCCTAAAGGCCATGTCAGCGACTGATTCTGCTATAACGGTTGGAGCAAACGCCAATCCCAAAGTAAACCAAAGCAAAGCAATGAATATGCGCATAACAAACTCACTTTATTATTAATGGATACATGCTATTTCTCAGCATACAACGATATTGTCAAAATTAATGGATTAATTGTGTGACATTACTCACAAAACTAGTAAAATAATGCCTTTGAAAATATAGATTTATTAGTCCTTATGTTAGTTCAATCTCAGGTTGCTGATATCAGCACGCCCACAGGCGTGATGCGCACTTACATTCACCGGCCCACACATACAAAAAAAGTACCAGCGGTTTTATTTTATTCTGAAATTTTTCAGCAAACAGGCCCCATAGCGCGTGCAGCTGCTTATATGGCGGGGCACGGTTACGCCGTGCTGGTGCCAGAGGTATTTCACGAGCTTAATCCCATCGGTACCGTGCTCGGCTATGACGATGCAGGACGCGAAAAAGGCAATGCCGATAAAGCTGCTAAAGATGTGCAAGGCTACGATACAGATAATCGCGCCATGATCAATTTTTTAAACACGCAAGATTGGTACAATGGTAATTTGGGCGCGATGGGCTTTTGTATTGGTGGGCATTTGGCGTTTCGTGCGGCTTTGCAGCCAGAGGTGAAAGCCACTGCCTGTTTTTATGCTACCGACTTGCATATTAATACGATGCCGAATCAACCGAATCAACATAGCATGGAAAGACTTGCCGATATTCAAGGTGAGTTGATGATGATTTGGGGCAAACAAGATAACCATATTCCTGCGGCAGGGCGTGTGTTGGTGCAACAAAAATTTGCGGCTGCTAATTTAAATTACACTTGGCATGAGTTTAACGCCCAGCATGCGTTTATGCGTGACGAAGATCCGCGTTACGATGCCGAGTTGGCAAGCGTGGGTTATCAAATGACGCTGCAAATGTTTGCCAGAACCCTGTAATTTCAGAATCATGTAATTAGTTTTCAGTTTTTCATTTGATAGTGCCTTGAAGTTTATAACAATACCCCAAAGTAATATTGAACAGAGTAGTAATATAGTAAGCAGTAAAGTAGCAAAGCTCGTAGCGAGCTGCTGGCCACAAGCATGCAGCTCAAATTTATTTAAATTACCCATTTAAGAGAACCTGATAGAGAACAAAATGACCACAAAAAATGCTGATATTGGCCTAGTTGGCCTTGCTGTAATGGGGCAAAACCTTGCTCTAAATATTGCCGACCACGGCTATACCATCGCGGTATATAACCGTGACCCTAAAAAGATGACCAACTTTATCAAAGAGTGTCAGGCCAATGAGCCGTCACATGCCAACGTGGTTGGGCATGCTGATTTAGCCTCTTTTGTGTTGAGCATTAAACGCCCACGCAAAATTATTTTATTGGTTAAAGCTGGTAGTGCAACAGACGTAACGATTAATGCGCTATTACCATTTTTAGAGCAAGGCGATATTATTATCGATGGTGGCAATTCATTGTGGACAGACACGATTCGTCGCGAAAAAGAATTGGCTGTAAAAGGCATTGATTTTATCGGCTCTGGTGTATCTGGTGGCGAAACAGGCGCACGTTTTGGCCCAAGTTTAATGCCGTCTGGCACACGCAAAGCTTGGGCGAGCTTAGAGCCTATTTGGCGCGACATTGCAGCTAAAGTAGATGCAGTGACCGGTGAGCCGATGGAAGGTGGCAAGCCAGGTAAACCAGTAGAGGGCGGTTTCTCATGTGCCGAATACATTGGCCCAGATGGCGCTGGTCATTATGTAAAAATGGTGCATAACGGTATTGAGTATATCGACATGCAATTGATTTGCGAAGCTTACTGGTTGATGAAGAATCTACTTGGCATGCCAGCAGATGAAATCGGTAAAGTATTTGCCGAGTGGAATAAAGGCGAGCTATCTAGTTTCTTAATCGAAATTACTGCAGATATTTTGCAACAAAAAGACCCAATGACTAAGGGTTTCCTAGTTGACCAAATCTTGGATACCGCTGGTCAAAAAGGCACGGGCCAATGGACAGCTGCAAATGCGCTTGAATTAGGCGCACCTGCCAACGCCATCGCTGCTGCAGTATATGCGCGCGCACTTTCTAGCTTAAAAGAAGAGCGTGTTGAAGCGAGCAAAATCTTAAAAGGCCCTGTACTTGTAAAAGAAACAGACAAAGCAGCGATTATTGATGCGATTAAAAATGCACTGTATTGCTCAAAAATCTGTGCTTATGCACAAGGCTTTCAGTTGATTGATAAAGCGCAAGTGGCGTATAACTGGAAATTGAATTTTGGCGAAATTGCACAAATTTGGCGTGGTGGTTGTATTATCCGCGCGCGCTTTTTGCAAAAAATCACCATGGCGTATGCCATCAATTCGCGTCTTAAAAACTTGATGTTAGACCCGTACTTTACCAATGCAATGAACGAAGGCCAAGCTGGTTGGCGTAAAGTGATTGCTTTGGCCGTGACTAATGGCATTCCTGCGCAAGGTTTTAGCGCAGCGTTGGCGTATTACGATGGTTATCGTAGTGCTGATTTGCCGGCAAACTTGCTGCAAGGTCAGCGAGATTACTTTGGTGCGCACACATACGAGCGTAAAGATCAGCCACGTGGTCAGTTCTACCATCTAGATTGGCCTGAAGCAGGTCGCCCACAATTAGAAATTGAGTAACAGAACTACTGAAATAAAAGTGTGAGGTGTAAGCTGTGGGTTAGCGTAGCTTTAAAATAACAAGCGCTACCCACTTTTTACATGTTTCTAATCTAAAGCTTAATTTTCAAAACCTAGCTTTTATCAAGCTAGTATGCGTAGAACTTAAACGCAGTCGCTATAAGCTTCTAGATATCGATTGAAACTTGGTGCCTTGGTTGTTTCAACTACTTTTTCGACTTTTACATCTAGCTTTTCAGATGATTTAATCAATGTTTGATGAAAAGTTTTATTCACCGGCTGTGTTTTTGAAACTTGTTTTACATTTAGTGCTTGCATTATATTTTCCTTTTGGGAGTTAAATCTACAGGAATTGTGTTCCTGTAGCTTGGTACGTAATCTATCAAAAAAATTCAATCATTACTTTGGTTTGGTCGATAAATCATTAAAATCATTACATTTAAGCGTTTAACGCACGGACTTTGTTGCGGATTACACAAAAAATTTAAATATAATTAAGTTTAAGCAAGCTCTGTACCAAATTGATTGAAAACAACAAATTAACTTAAATTGTTAAAACTCACCGTGTAATATGGCTTTCCAGTAGAATTAATCTTATGCATATTTTTATTAATGGCAATTTAAGGCAGTTGGCTAGCGAAAATGTGACCATTTCTGTATTGGTGGTGACATTAAATTTAACAGGTAAACGTTTAGCCATAGAAAAAAATGGTGAAATAGTGCCACGTAGCCAATTCGATATTGTGACTTTGCACGATGGAGATAAATTAGAGATAGTGGGCGCAGTCGGCGGTGGATAAATAGCGTGGTGGATAAATGGCATGGTGGATAATATATGAATGACGAATTAATCATCGCTGGGAAAGCATATCAATCCCGCTTGTTGGTGGGCACGGGTAAATATAAAGACTTTGCCGAAACCCGCGCTGCCATTGATGCCAGCGGTGCGCAGATTGTGACAGTAGCGATACGCCGCACTAATATTGGCCAACATGCAGATGAGCCATCCTTGCTAGATTCTTTGCCACCAGAAGAATTTACTTATTTGCCCAACACTGCAGGCTGTTACTCAGCAGATGATGCGGTACGTACGTTAAGATTAGCGCGTGAGCTATTAGATGGTCACAAATTGGTGAAACTTGAAGTGTTGGGCGACCCAAAAACTTTGTATCCGAATGTGATTGAGACCATTGCCGCTGCAAAAACTTTGGTAAAAGACGGCTTTGACGTGATGGTATATACCTCGGACGACCCGATTATCGCCAAGCAGCTTGAAGACATTGGTTGCTGCGCGGTGATGCCGCTGGCCTCTCTGATTGGTTCAGGTATGGGTATTTTAAACCCTTGGAATTTGCAAATTATTATCGAAAACGCAAAGGTACCAGTATTGGTGGATGCTGGCGTAGGCACAGCCAGCGACGCTTCCATAGCGATGGAGCTCGGCTGTGCGGGTATCTTAATGAATACTGCCATTGCAGGTGCACAAAATCCAGTATTAATGGCATCTGCCATGAGAAAGGCAGTAGAGGCAGGTCGTGACGCCTTTTTAGCAGGGCGTATGTCGAAAAAACTATATTCTGCCAGCCCAAGCTCTCCAGCCGCGGGTTTAATCACAGGGTGATGATAGATTAGTATGGCGGACAGTAAAAAATATGCGTTTAAAGTGAGTGTGCAAACTGCTTATTTGCCAGATCAATCTAATCCAGAAGATCATAAATACGCATTTGCATATACAGTGACGATTACTAATGTGGGCAATATTGCTGCACAACTCATTAGTCGCCACTGGATAATTACCGATGCCAATAATTATGTGCAAGAGGTAAAGGGCTTAGGTGTGGTGGGTGCACAGCCTTTGTTGGCTCCAGGTCAGCAGTTTGAGTACACTAGCGGCACACTACTCGCCACGCCGGTGGGCGCTATGCGTGGTAGCTACAAAATTGTGGCTGAGGATGGCACATTTTTCGATGCGGTGATTGAACCATTTACTTTGGCTGTGCCTAAAGTGTTAAATTGAAAGGCTTTGATTTAAAAGCTGAGCCCATATTTTGAAAAATTATCTCATCATTTTTGTCGCGTTAATCGCCGTTTCATGTAGCAAATCACATGTTAAGCAAGCACCGCAACCAAAAATATCCGATTGCGATTGCACACAACAAACTCCGCCGTCAGTAGACCAAACAAAGCCCGTCATTATGCAAGATTATGCGTTGCTAAAACCTGCGCTGTGGGGGGATATTGATAGATTTTCTGAAGATGACATTGTCGCCGCTTGGCCAGCTTGGTTGCAGAGTTGCAGTACTTTAATAAATAAAACATCAAAAAATAAAATCCCGAATAACCAACAGTCTTGGCAAACTGTTTGTAGCGCAGCCAATGCGCTTGGTGAGGCAAATAACCCACCAAGCAAGCGAGAAATCCAAGCGTATTTTGCACAACACTTTAATGTGTATGGCACGGTTAACGAAGATGGCAGCAATGTTGGGCTGATAACAGGTTATTACCAGCCCTTATTAAAAGGTAGTCGTACCAAGTCAAGTCAGTATCCACATCCGCTGTATAAACAACCTGCAGATTTAATTACGGTGGATTTAGGTGAAGCTTACCCTGAGCTAAAAAATAAGCGGGTGCGTGGCAAGTTAAAAGGGAATAAGTTGATACCTTATCCAACGCGCGCAGAAATTGAAACAATGCCCTCGCCGCTGGTAGGCAATGAATTAGTGTGGATTAACGATTTAATTGACGGCTTTTTTCTACAAGTACAAGGCTCAGGTTTGGTGCAGCTAGATAACGGCGACAGTATGCATGTGGGTTATGCTGACCAAAATGGTCAAGCTTACAACTCCATAGGCCGTGTGCTAATAGAGCGCGGTGAACTGACCATAGACCAAGCGGGCATGCAAGGTATTAAAGAGTGGGCACGTAATAACCCGCAAAAACTACGCGACCTATTGAATGCTAACCCAAGTTATGTTTTTTTTAGAGAATTGCCAGCAGGACTGTCTGGCC
Organism: Methylophilaceae bacterium; assembly: GCA_011391175.1. Taxonomy (GTDB): domain Bacteria; phylum Pseudomonadota; class Gammaproteobacteria; order Burkholderiales; family Methylophilaceae; genus Methylotenera_A. The sequence continues at coordinate 10,327 of JAABQZ010000032.1, forward strand.
CATTAGGTGCGCTTGGCGTGCCATTGACTGCAGAGCGTAGCGTAGCCATAGACCCAAGATATGTACCATTAGGAGCGCCGATATTTCTGTCTACAACGCTGCCTAATAGTAATAAGCCGTTAAAGAAATTAGTGGTGGCACAAGATACAGGCGGGGCGATTAAAGGCGGCGTGCGGGCTGATTATTTTTGGGGTGCGGGTGAAATCGCAGGTAAGCAAGCAGGTAGCATGAAACAATCAGGTAAAATTTGGGTGCTACTTCCTAAGGATTTTAAATTTCCTAATCTATGAGATGGGTAATAAAAAAGGGCGCGTAAGCACCCTTTTTATGTAGCAAATGACAAATAATTATTTGTTCATTACGTACATTGTAACTTCGAAACCGAAACGCATTTCAGTAGCAGCTGGTGTTGTCCACATAATAATCTCCTTAAGTTATAATTCGTTTTGCTTCGTTTTCACTACGCATCACGTGAATTGAATATTACACAGCTTCACTAAAATTGTTGTGTCTAAACTACTTAAATCCGCCTCATGATTTTCATTAGATTAAGCTTGCCCTTTAAGGCGCTTAATCAATCGCTTGATGCCCTTGCGACCGACGGTACGTTTTAAAGAGACTTTGGCGTCATATAAATAAAAACTCAGTTTGTCGCGCCAATTAAATTGTGAGCCAATCCCGGCAAAATAGTACGCCATTAAACGTTTACGGTTCGCCCAATCTAACTTGTGGCAGGCGCGTGACATATCTGCTAGCCTATATTTACGTGGGAATGGCGTATGTTTCACACAACGTAAACGCGCGGTATCAATTAGCGAAAACTGTAGTTGATTGTCAGCACCCATATTCACTAAAATATTGCCACCCGATAAATCCCTAAAAAATACCAAGCGCTGGTGCATAGCTAAGCAAAACTGTGCTATTTGTCTTAAGATAACATCTGCTGAAATACCGTTCCATACTACTTCGCCTAGTGAAAACTTGCTAAATAGCTGCCCTACAGTCGTTTGTGACGGCACAAATTCACACACGTAAAAGTTTTGTTTGAGTGTCCTGTCACCTACCTTTTCAAAATAAGCGACTGGAGTAGCCGTAGCTACACCACGCCGCATCAGTTCCATCGCGCCGTTCCAGCTACGTTTGGCTTTGCTAGGTTTAAAGCGGTCTAATAATGCCTTGTGCGGATACATTTTGACTGGCTGTTTAATTGTGAGCTTTGCTTCAGCGTTATCTAAATTACTATTTCTAGGGTCGGCTACCGCCCATATCGCATTTCTAGCATGCCGCAAAGCCTCGTCTCTATTGGGTTGCAGCAGGGTGTCTGGATGCAGATTTTCTGCAATTAAATCAGCTTCTGCTTGGTTGCTAGCTAATATCAAACCATCCCAGCCGTTCTGCAAATATCGAAAATATTGCATGCCTTGTACATGCGCGTGTATGACTAAGTTTTTTGCCAAAATCGGCTGAGCAATCGTTTGAGGAGCTAGTCCTATAGGCCAGCACAGGTAAATCGGTGACTCAGTAATAAGCACTTGCGATAAGTCTAACGCATGCCCGTCACGATGATAGATAGCCACGTTTATCAGCGTTTGCGCGTCATAGATATCCTGCAAAAATGTTAGCTTGCCGTTGATTGTCCAAGCAACGTGAAATGTTTTATCTATCTGTTGAAAATGATGAATTTCTAAACCTGCTGCTGTAGATATAGCTTGTTTATATTGTGCGCCCTGCAACATCTTTGCGACCGTTTTAAACGCATTAAAACTGGGGTGGTGGCGATAATTTTTTAACTCGCCATTCGCTCGCGGATAATGCGCCACCTGCTCAAGCACAGGGTAATCGGCTTCAGTTAGACCGTTATCAATTAAGCCTTCGCGCGCGCAGATAAGTGCCCCCCAATTAGCTTGTTTAAAGCAAGCACTGGCGGCCATGAGAGCAAAGTATCGCGTGACATAGTCAGCTTGTTTTTGTGCGGCATCAGGCAGCTGGCGGCGTATGCGAAATATCGCCCAAAATGCCACAGAAGACACAAGTTGCGGCACGCCATAATCGTACCCAATTTTTTGCAGAATACGCGCTTTTTTAACTAAGTTATATTTTAAAACAGTCGTCCAAATATATTTAAATATGCGGTGATCAAAGCGTTCTGGTTCTACCGTGCGTTCGGCGAATAAATTATTAGTGTGAATATCGGGCAGCAATTTTTTGCTTTTAAGTGTTTTGAGTAAACTGACATTATAAAAAGGCTCAAAATCCTGCACATTAGGACCAAGTAATACAATATTGCGCGCTTTAATTGCGCTATATGCAATTTCCCATGCGCACAAAAAGCCTTCGTATGAATAGCCCGCCCAGCGCTTGCGGTTGATGGTGGTGCCAATTTCGACATGTTTGATTCGACTGCCATAGACGTCAAGCACTGACTGCAAAAAATTACGCCAAATCGCCTGTTCTGTTGCGTTCTGCATATTTTTTGCGGCTGCAAATGGTTGCACTAAATGTAGCGTAACATTAAAACTTGCATCAGCTAGTACGCTTAAAAATCGCGCATTAAAATTTTCTAAATCGCCATAAGTAAAGTCTAAGCGCACTTGTTTAATGCCTAAGGTTTTTAGTTGAGCGATGACATACTCATCCATGGCAGGGTCTGGGCTGCTAGCTACGCAGACGCCAAAAAAGTCATCAGGAATATGGTGATTACTTGGGGGTAAATGGCCATTTTTAATGTGCATGCCACCACGCAAAAGATAGCTCAAGCCATGCCGAACGACTTGCCCAGTAAGCATAGAAGTCAGTTTTGCTTTCATTTAATCAACCTCATTGAGGCAAACGGTAGCGTTGTTCAGTGTAAAGCAAAGTAGGCATCAGTGAATTTGCAAGTGCGCGTTGTTCAATTTCTTTGGCATTTGCAGGCGCAACGGTTTCGATTAATTGCTTATTTTGCATGTCATACACACCGAACGCAGCTGGTTTCCCTTCGCGCAATACTGTGACATTGTTAGAGCTTCCTCCATTAACTTCACCTGTTTGCTCCATCCATGCAAAATTGTAGTTATATTGCATCATGGCGCGGCCTAAGTAATTTTCGGGTATCTTGGATAGGTCCTGCCCTGTCATCGGGTGTTGTGCGCTAATACCCATTAACGATAACACCGTCACTGGCAAGTCAATCTGGCTGGCAACTGCAGTGATGGTATTGGGTTGAATATCGGCACCCAAAATGAGACCTGGGATATGGAAGCGTTCGATTGGTACCAGTGTATCGCCTCGTACCCGAATGTCGTGATCGGCTACAACTAAGAAAATAGTATCTTTCCAGTAAGCACTGGCCTTGGCTTTTTTGAAAAACTCACCCATGGCGTAATCGGCATATTTCACTGCATTATTGTCAGTGGATTTGGGCTGCTCATAAAGTTCAATTCTCCCATCTGGGAACTCGAAGGGCGCATGGTTTGTAGAGCTGAACGCTAAAGTAAAAAACGGCTTGCCACTAGCATGGTGTGCTAAAAGTTGCTCATGGGTTTTATTTAATAAATCTTCGTCAGACACCCCCCAGCTACCTAAAAATATAGGATTTTTGTAATCTTTTTGATCCACAATACTTTGAAAGCCATTGCCCATAAAAAAGCCACGCATATTATCAAAATGCGATTCACCCCCATATATAAACTCGGTGCTGTAACCTTGTTTAGCCAACAATGCCGCAATGCTAAAAAAGTTTTTTTGACTTAAGCTTAGTTTTACTGTGCTATCTGCTGGCGTAGGCTGGAAGCCCGTGATGACCGCCTCGATACCGCGCACACTGCGCGTGCCGGTTGCATATAATTGCGTAAACCAAATGCCTTCGGATTTTAATTTTTCTAGATTAGGTGTTACTGGTACGCCACCTAACGATTCTACAAACGTTGCACCCAAGCTTTCTTGTAAAATAATCACTAGGTTTAACGGTTTATCGCGCTTAACGCTAGGCGTTAAAGTTTTTAGGGTTGGAATGTCACTATCTTGCGCACCAGTTAGCTTAAAAATATCCGCCTTATTCATTTTGCCGTAAATTTGACTCGACTTACTTTCGTGCTGCAGGCTGTAAGCGGCATATATCACTGAATAGCCAGAATTGAGTATTAGGCTGTTTACCATGCTATCTTGGGTAATAGCAAAGAGTGCGGGGTTTGCGGGTCGATGGCCCAAAGAAGAGCGAATAACTAAAGCAGTTAGTAAAAATAGCAATGGCCAAATAATCCAGATTTTTTTGTTTGACCATGTTTTGTTAGTTTCAAGCCATGGCTGCATAAAGCGACGCATGCTCCAAATAGCAAACAGCGTAAGGCTGAGGCCAGCAAAAATATCCACTTTAAAGCCGCGCCATAACATCGTTAAAATTTCTTTAGGATATTTTAAATATTCCACAAAAATACGGTTGGGCCGCACATCGTATTCCATAATGAAGCCCGGGGTAGAGGCCTCTAAAAACACTAGTAAGACAATGCAAGCGATTACCCAAAAATAAGTGAATTTTTGCCAAATTTTAAATAGCTTAGAAATAGCAAAAATAGGTGCTAATAACAGGGGGATTAACAGCATCAAGCCAAGCTGAATCAGATCAACACGCACTCCTTGCAGCAAAATCTCCATCAGCCTGCCAGTGTTAATCACTCGCTCAAACTTCCACACCACCAGCCCAATACGTGACAGTGAAAGGATGATTAAACCTAGCAAAACCATGGCAACTAGCGGTGCAAAAGGCCCTAGTTTGTTGGATAAATACCAAATAGTGTGTTGCAGTTTTTTGGAAAAAAACATGAGAGCTTAAACTTAAAGATTAAGGCTACATTATACGATTATTAATGCTTTTTTTGCCGCAAACGTATGAACGACAGAAGGCCAATACAGAAAAGAACAAGGCCCCCAAAAATGAAGGTGATGCTAACAACAGGCACGTTATTTTTTTGCATGACAACATAAAACCCTACCATGGTCAGCATGCAAAAGTTCTCAAAAAAGTTTTGCACTGCCACTGCATTACCTGCCCCTACAGTTTCGTGGCCACGCTCCTGCAACAGAGCGTTCAACGGCACAACATAAAATCCGCCAGCTGCACCAACTAAAACTAATAAAATAACGGCGATAATGAAGCTGCTGGTATATGCGAATAGCATGATGAATATGCCGATGAGTAAGCCAGCGGGCAATACGTGGTTAATGTTTTTTATGCTGACTAAATTAGCTGCTAATCCAGCACCTACAGCAATGCCAATCGCAACTGTACCGCTTAAGTTGGCGGGCATGCTCATGTCATTGATATTCAATGCAACTGGCACCCAGGCGACGAGTAACAAGCGTAGTGTAGAGCCAGCACCCCAAAAGATACTGGATCCAATCAGTGAAAAGCGGGCGTCTTGGTTGAAAGATAGTATTTTAAGCGCAGCTAAAAATTCATTTATAAGCTTGCTCGGTTGCAGTTTGGTATCTGGCCTAGCCACTGGTAATTTTGGAATAAAGGTATTGGCAATTGCTGCGAATAAATAGCAAATGCAAACACTGACTAGAGCAATATTGGTAGAAACATCTGCTAATTTTCCACCTAAGACCGCTCCCAGTAATATCGCCACAATGGTGGAGCCTTCAATCATGCCATTGGCTTTGACTAACTTATCTGGCGCAACCAACTCACTTAAAATGCCATACTTTGCAGGTGAGTAGGCCGCTGCACCTGCACCCACCAAGCCATAAGCCAGCAATGGAGGCACTTGCAAGAACATGGCTGTCGCGCCTAATAGTTTTATACAATTGGCCGCTAACATGACGCGACCTTTAGCAAAACCATCTGCAAACGGCCCGACAAAAGGCGCTAGCAAAATAAAGGCGATGAGAAAAAATTCTTGTAGCATCGGGATTTGCCAATCTGGTGCAGATTGTGATTTTAACAGCGCAATTGCAGCAAATAGCAGCGCGTTATCGGCCAATGCTGACAAAAATTGGGCGATAAGCACTGCAATCATACCGCGAGAAAATAGTTGGCTGTGCGCTGTCATGCAAAAAACTTCTTGGTTTCGAACACCTTTGCGGGGAAGGATTTTCCCTCGAATCTAAGTAAGCGTTTTAATGCAAAATCGAACATGATGGGGTTATATATACGAATGGCTTTTAGAAAATCTACATAGCTTTCATCTAGCAAGTTTTTACTGACTAATTGCTTTAATGAAACAATCGGTAGAATAGCCGGTAAAGGATAATCCGAGCCATTCAGCAAGCGACTGTGTAAGTCTATGCGCTCTAATAAAGGTTGAATCGCCCATGCATGATTGATTAATGACATGGCGGAGATTTCGCCGAACAGTAAATTTTTATACTGCGGTGCTTCCATTAAACGTAAAAACAAATCGAAGCTCTTAATTTTTTTATTGCCATTGTCGTAATCAATATCTTCGCCATCGCTGGCGCAGTGTGCTAACAGGATACGCACCCCTGCATCTAATCCACGGCGCAATTTAAGTGGGTTGGCATCGTCTTGGTTGCTGCCTTGCACGGCCCTTTCTCGGCCAGAGTGACAAATAATTGGTATGTTAAGGCGAGCACAAGCGGTATAAAATGCATCACATTTTGCATGGGCAGGGTCTATGCCCATGCCCTGTGGTAGCCATTTAATCGCGCGTGCACCTTGTGCATTGGCTCTTTCCAATGCAGCCACCGCATCTGCACGATAGGGATGTATGCTGGCCACCCATTCAAAATAATGTGAGTGCTCACTGGCAATTTTAGCCGCATGATCATTAGAAATATGAAAAATTGAATGTGCTTGATTGGGTTTGCCATTTTCATCATGAAACCAATCAAATGCAAACAGCATCAGTTTAAATCCAGCAGGCATTTCTGCAGTAAGTTGTACCATGCGTTGCACCGTGCTTTGGTCTATACTGTTATCGGCAGCACAGGTGCCGTTCAGGTAAAACTTTTTTTGTATTTTTAAAATCGGGTGCCAGTAGCTATCCATATTAGGGTTGAACCAAACACTCTTATTTTCTTTGTTTAACTGACTGTCACCTGTGCCAACTAAATGCACATGGCTATCCCACACTTGCTCAGCATCAATGTCTTGCCAAATTTGCTGCATCAGTGGATTTTCTAGAACATCATTAGGTAATCCAGATAAGCAAGGATTGATAAGTCCTTGCTCAGGCCAAAATTTGTAACCAGCATAGACCAAACTAGAAGCCCCTGTTACGCCTAGACCGAATAAAAATTGGCGACGATTTATCAATTTTTAAGCAGCTTCGGCCA
>JAABQZ010000033.1 GCA_011391175.1 Methylophilaceae bacterium
CCCAATTGCTGTTGCACTTCTAGCGTTAAACCAGCCTCAGCTTGTGAGCTAGCGTCATCGATAATCAAAGCATCAAACACTTTTGGCATTTGGTCACGCGGGAATTCCACATCAACCACCGCGCCAATACACTGCACAACTCTGCCGATTTTAACTTGATCTACTTTTACTGCGTTTGCTTTTGCCATCATTTTTTCCTAACTTCTATATTTAGTCAGATTTAATTAAATTCTTTATTAAGAAACTGCTGCTGCGCCGCCAACAATCTCTGAAATTTCTTTGGTAATTGCTGCTTGACGTGCCTTGTTATAAACCAATTTAAGCTCACCAATCACGTTTTTCGCGTTATCAGAGGCTGATTTCATCGCCACCATACGTGATGATTGTTCTGATGCCATATTTTCCGCCACGGCGTTGTATACCAACGACTCTACATAACGTGTCATGAGTTCATCAATCACCGTTTGCGCATCAGGCTCATAAATGTAATCCCAATGCCCCTTAGCAATACCAATATGCACTGCGCTCTTAACAACATCACTAGCTGAGTGAAGCTCAACTTTGTCATGATGAGGATGCAGGCCTAAATGTTCATCATTCAGTGGCAATAATTGCTGCATCACCGGCTCTTGCTTCATGGTGTTAATAAATTTGGTATAGCAGATATACAACTGGTCGATTTCTCCATCTGAATAGGCGTCTAACATCACTTTAATAGTGCCAATTAATTTTTCTAGATGTGGCACATCGCCCAGACCAGTAATATGCGATTTAACTTCTGCGCCTACGCGCGTCATAAAGCCAAACCCTTTGTTACCCATGGCACTTACTACGATTTTTTTGCCTTCTGCTTCCCAAGTCTTCATTTGGTTTACAGATAAACGCAGCATGTTGGTGTTTAAACCACCACACAGCCCTTTGTCTGAGCTCACAACAATCAAACCCACATTTTTTACAGTGGTACGCTTAAGCAAAAATGCGTGCTTATACTCTGTATTGGCATGCGACATATGCGAAGCCACTTGACGAATCTTTTCAGCATAGGGGCGGCTTGCGCGCATTCTATCTTGCGCTTTACGCATTTTAGATGCAGCCACCATCTCCATTGCCTTGGTGATTTTGCGCGTATTTTCAACGCTCTTAATCTTGGTTCTAATCTCTTTACTACCAGCCATAGATTTTCCTAAAAAAGCATGTCCTAAATAGTCAGAGAATTAATAAGCGTTTGTTGCTTTAAAGTCTTGAATTGCCGCTTCAACCGCTTTTTCGTTGTCACCAGCTAAATCTTTGCTAGTTTCAATACCGTCCATCAATTTAGCGTATTTAGAGCCCATAAAGCCATGTAACGCGCTTTCAAAAGCTAATACTTTATTGGTTGGTACATCGTCAAAGTAGCCTTTGTTAGCCGCTAACAATGTAATCGCCATTTTTGAAACACTTAATGGAGCATATTGCGCTTGTTTCATCAACTCAGTAAACATACGACCGCGGTCTAATTGTTTACGTGTTGCCTCATCCAAATCAGAAGCGAACTGCGCGAACGCAGCCAATTCACGATACTGCGCTAATGCTAGACGTACACCGCCACCTAATTTTTTGATGACTTTAGTTTGTGCTGCGCCACCCACGCGAGATACTGAAATACCTGCGTTGATCGCTGGACGAATACCTGCGTTGAACAAGTCAGTTTCCAAGAAAATCTGACCATCGGTAATCGAAATCACGTTGGTTGGAACGAATGCTGAAACGTCACCAGCAGCTGTTTCAATCACTGGCAATGCAGTTAATGAGCCTGTTTTACCTTTAACTTTGCCGCCTGTGAATTTCTCTACATAATCTTCGTTTACACGCGCTGCACGCTCTAATAAACGTGAGTGAATGTAGAACACATCGCCTGGATAAGCTTCACGGCCTGGTGGACGACGTAGTAACAATGAAATTTGACGGTAGGCAATCGCTTGTTTAGTCAAATCATCATACACAATCAATGCATCTTCACCGCGGTCACGGAAGTACTCACCCATGGTACAACCCGCATAGGGTGCCAAGAACTGCAATGCAGCTGAATCAGACGCTGCTGCTGCAACAACAATGGTGTAAGCCATCGCGCCGTTTTCTTCAAGCTTACGCACCACGTTAGCAATCGTAGAAGCTTTTTGACCAATCGCCACATAAACACAGGTCATATTTTGACCTTTTTGATTAATGATTGCGTCTACTGCTACAGCGGTTTTACCTGTTTGACGGTCACCAATAATCAACTCACGTTGACCACGGCCCACGGGTACCATGGAGTCAACTGACTTCAAGCCAGTTTGCACAGGTTGTGATACCGATTTACGTGCAATCACACCAGGCGCCACTTTTTCAATCTTGTCCGTCATTTTCGCATTGACAGGGCCTTTGCCATCAATTGGCTGACCTAGTGCATTAACTACGCGGCCAATCAACTCTGGCCCCACTGGCACTTCCAAAATACGGCCCGTACACTTAACGGTGTCGCCTTCTGTGATGTGCTCGTAATCACCCAAAACCACTGCGCCAACTGAGTCGCGTTCTAGGTTTAAAGCTAGGCCGAACGTGTTGCCCGGAAACTCGATCATCTCGCCGGCCATTACGTTTGATAAGCCGTGAATACGCACAATACCGTCAGTAACTGAAATTACCGTGCCTTGCGTACGCGCTTCTGCTGAAGTAGAAAAATTTTCTAATCTGCTTTTAATCAGTTCACTGATTTCTGATGTAGATAACTGCATTGTGGCTCCTAATGTTTTCTTTGCCTAAATTTTCTGTCTATGCCTATGCGGTAAGCGTGTAGGCTAAATTTTGTAACTGATTTTTGACGGACGCATCTATCACGGTATCGCCAACAATAATTTTAATGCCGCCAATAATTTCAGCATCTATCGAAACCGTGGCTTCAACTTTTTTACCGAATTTTTCTTCTAGGCGTTTTATCAAATCTTTAGTTTCTGCTGCACTTAATTTTGAGGCGGCGATAATTTGCGCTTCCAACACACCTTCATCTTGCGCCTTAAGCTCTTCAAAAGCACTGGTGATGGCTGGTAGAATCGATAAACGACCATACTCAACCAATACCTTAATCAAGTTTTGCCCACTTTCATTAAGCTGATTGCCACACACTTTTAAAAAAGCGTCCTGCAAATCACTACTGAGCACTTTTGGGTTTTCAATGTAAGCCCGCATCTTTGCATCTGATGCGACAGCTGCAGCAAGCCCTAACATTTCAGACCATTTGGCAAGCGATTTACTCTCTTTACCAAGCTTAAAAGCAGCGACCGCATATGGCCTTGCGATGGTGGAAATTTCAGCCATCAGTTATAGCTCCGCCGCGAGTTTAGCAAGCATGTCAGAATGTGCTTTTGCATCAATCTCTTTACGCAGAATTTTCTCTGCGCCAGCAACTGCCAAACTAGACACTTGTGCTCGCAAACCTTCTTTGGCACGGTTTAATTCTTGGTCAATTTCAGCCTTAGCACTAGCCAAAATACGCTCGCCTTCTTCTTTAGCGTTACCTTTAGCTTCTTCAACGATTTGCGTTGCGCGCTTTTCTGCTTGACCAATAATTTCACTGGCTTTCTGTTTTGCTTCGTTTAAAGTGATTTCAGATTTTTTTGCTGCAACCTCTAAAGCGCTTCTGCCTTCTGATGCTGCGGCCAAACCATCTGCAATTTCTTTTTGACGTGTTTCAATTGCATTTAATAATGGTGGCCAAACGTATTTAACCGTAAACCATATTAAGATTGCAAAGGCGACTGCTTGAGCAATTAATGTTAAGTTAATATTCATGTTGTTTCCAGATATTGGCTTTTAAATGAGCGGCATGGCACTAAATAAATAGTCATACCGCCAACTAGATAAATTATTAGCCTACAACCTTCGGTAAAACACCTAATAATGGGTTAGCAAACGCAAACATCATCACAATACCTACAGCAATAATGAATGACGCATCGATAAGACCCAAAAGTAAGAATACTTTACCTTGTAATTCTGGAATCATTTCTGGTTGACGTGCTGCGCCTTCTAAAAAGCTAGAACACATAATACCGATGCCGATACAAGCGCCCAACGCACCTAAACCAACCATAAGACCTAAACCAATTGCGGTGTAAGACTGAACCATTGCTATTGCTTCCATTTTGCTACCCTCTCAAGTGAAAATTATTACTCATAAATTAAAACAAAAAACTACTACAAAAACGTTACTATCTGCTTCGCATGCTAGTGACTTTCATGTGCCATCGACAGGTAAACTACCGTCATCATCATGAAAATAAACGCTTGCAACGCGACGATCAAAATGTGGAAAATTGCCCAGCCTGCGCCCATAATTGCACCAGCCGCTGCGCCCACAATACTACTCGCAGCCAACATGCCAATTAACATAAAAATAACTTCGCCCGCATACATGTTGCCAAACAAACGTAATGAATGTGACAGTGGCTTTGAAATATACTCAATCATGTTAAAAGCAAAGTTTGCTAAGAATAATAACGGGCTCGCTAACAAACCAATTGCGCCACCGATGCTCTTCGGTGCTTTAAAGCTTGGTGAGCCAAATGGTGAACAAAATATTTCGTGTATCCAGCCACCCAAGCCTTTAACTTTAATGGCAAAGAAAATCATTAAGATCCACACCGATAAAGCTAAAGCAAAGGTGGTGTTGACATCTGAGGTTGGCACAGGACGCCAGTTTGTGTGTGGACCACCGATAAGACTTGCCGCGCCCGCCACCCAATCGACTGGTAAAAAGTCCATTGCATTCATCACTAAAACCCACATAAATACCGTTAAGGCAGCAGGAGCAATAAATGCATGGCGGTTGCCATGGAAAATATTCTTAACTTGATCATCAATAAAGCCGAAGACTAATTCTACGAATGCTTGCGCTTTAGTTGGCACACCTGATTGCGCTTTACGTGCTACTAACCAGATTAAAAGCATGACCACTAAACCAAGCACCACCGATGTAGCAAAAGTATCCACATGCAGCGTCCAAAAACCTTGCAGGTCTGTATTGCCTTTAACGCCTTGCGCGTTGAAGGTCAAATGATGCTGAATATATTCAGTAGGCGTTAATGCTTTTTCTGCGTGCTCTGTTGCCATATTAATAGAACGTCCAGTAAATTTAATCTTTTGGTTTATATTTAATGTTTATTTAATGCGTTATCACGAACTTTAAATTATATTTTTATATCCGCTTTGTTTAGCTTGCCAATCGCGGCGCCAGAAATCAGTGCCGCCGCCGCAACGCCCGCTAGTAATGCAGGTGAAACAAGTTGCTTGTAGAACTTAAATGCAAAAAACAGTACCGCAATGATGATTAATATCTTAAGGGCCTCTGCCTTTAATAAATTAAACAAAGCTGCAGATGGCGTTTTAACTTCACGATTTGCAATTTTTGTTGCAAAAAATGCGGCAAACATCACCGAAAACCCACCGATAAATCCTGAAACACCTGCGCTAAATCCAAAAAAAACCAGTGCGCCGATTGTAATTAACACGGTTACAACCAATTGCAAACGCAACATTTTGCTAAAAATTGCTGTCGATATGGTATTTTTCATCACAGTTATTATGTTTTAAAGACACATTGTTCTTTAAAAATTGGCTTAATAGCAAAGTCCGCGATTTTGAATTATTACGCAATTTTAGTCAAGCTTAATAAGCACTTAGCGTGACATTTTTTTTATAATCTCATCAAGCTGGTCTAAGTTGGCATAATTAATTTTTAGCGTACCCGAACCATTTGCCTTTGCAGAAATATTTACGCTTGCTCCAATTTTCTCACTTAAGCTGTTTTGTAAAGCCAAAACGTCACGATTGACATTGATTTTGCGTGGCTTTGCCTGCGCTTCTGCACCCAATTTTTTAACTAAATTTTCCACATCCCGCACTGACAACTGTTGTTGCACAATTTTATTCGCTAACATGATTTGTTGTGCTGCATCCAAACCAATCAGCGCACGTGCGTGGCCCATATCCAGTTTATTTTGCATCAGCAACTCTTGCACGGCATGCGTTAAAGTCAGCAAACGCAATAAATTCGAAACGGCTGCCCGTGAGCGACCCACAGCATCTGCGGCTTTTTCATGCGTCATGGCAAACTCATCGATTAAGCGTTTGATGCCTTGTGCTTCTTCTAAAGGGTTTAAATTTTCGCGCTGAATATTCTCAATCAATGCCATTGCCAGTGCTGATTCATCTGCAATTTCGCGCACTAACACTGGCACTTGCAACAGACCAGCGATCTGGCTAGCGCGCCAACGACGCTCGCCCGCGATGATTTCAAATTTATCTACAGCAACTTCACGCACTAAAATTGGCTGCATAATGCCTTGATTTTTGATCGAATCCGCAAGCGTTTGCAAAGCAGCGTCATCCATATAGCTTCGTGGCTGGTATTTTCCCGGCTGCAACTGTGTCACATTGAGCATGCGCTGTGCGCCTTCTATGTCAACCGCCTCTTCGTCGTTTGCTAATAATGCATCTAAGCCACGCCCCAAACCTTTTGGTTTAACCATGCTTATCATCCTTAACTATTTGATTTTTAAGTATTATTTCTTTTGCTAACTCTAAATAAGATTGCGCACCACGCGATGCCTTATCGTAAATAAGCGCGGGTAGGCCATAGCTAGGCGCCTCTGCTAAACGTATGTTGCGCGGAATGACGGTTTTATAAACTTTATCGCCAAAATGGCTGACCAACTGTGCCGATACTTGTTGTGCAAGCATATTGCGATTATCAAACATGGTGCGCAGTAAACCTTCTATTTCCAACTTAGCGTTTAAATTAACACGCACTTTTTTGATGGTATTCACTAAATCTGACAAGCCTTCCAATGCGTAATATTCGCACTGCATGGGAATCATTACACTGTCGGCAGCGGTGAGCGCATTTACCGTCACTAGATTGAGGGCAGGGGGGCAATCAAGCAATATGTAGTCATATTTTTGCTCCAAATTATTTAGCGCCTGCTTTAAGCGCGTCTCGCGCGCCAACTCATTTACTAACTCCACCTCAGCGCCCGCTAACTCTCGGTTAGATGGTGCCACGTGATAGCCACCTTTTTCACTGCTGACTATCACTTCGTTCAAGGTTTTTTTGCCGATAAGCACATGATAAATACTATGCTTTAAGTGCGCTTTATCTACACCGCTACCAGTGCTCGCATTGCCTTGCGGGTCTAAGTCTACCAACAATACTTTTTTATAATTTGCGGCCAAACTTGCAGCTAAATTGACGCAAGTAGTTGTTTTGCCAACGCCGCCTTTTTGGTTAGTGATTGCTAGTATTTTCATTCATTACTCTCTAAAACGACCAAATGTCTTTCAGCATCCAAACCCGCCACCGTTAGCGGGATAATTTTCTGTACTCTAATATTTAAACTTCCGAGTATGTTTAAACTTTCAAGCTTCAATGTATCCAGCTCATGATGCGGAACTTGACCTTTCATTGCTAGCCACTGCCCATTTTGCGCCAGCAAATTTTTTGTTAACTTAACAAATAATGCCAACTCTGAAAAAGCGCGCGAGATTATCGCCTCAAATTTTTCTGCGGGCTTAAAGCTTTCCACTCGCGCATGCACCACCTGCAAATTATCCAACCCGAGCTCACCTTTTACTTGTCGCATAAAAATGGCTTTTTTCTGTACGGTGTCTATCGTAGTCACCTGCAAACTTGGCAGACATATCGCCAACACAACCCCTGGCAAACCACCACCACTGCCCACATCAAGCAAATTTTTAACCTGAACATGCGGAAGCACACTAAGGCTATCTAACAAATGCAATGTCACCATCTCATTGGGGTCGCGCACCGCCGTTAGGTTATACACTTTGTTCCATTTTTGTAATAGCGCCAAATAAGCCAACAATTTCTGCTGCACCTCTGCAGAAACATCCAACCCCATCTCTGCAACGCCTTCAGCCAACAGTGCCGCCTGCGTCATGCGGCCTCTATATTGATCTGTCCAGCCTGTTTTTTATGTTTGCGCTTCAAGTACACCAGCAACAACGAAATGGTAGCTGGCGTAATGCCCGAAATGCGGCCAGCTTGCCCGATGGTTTCAGGCTGATGCATGATGAGCTTTTGCCGCGCCTCAATGCTTAATCCGTGTATATCTGCATAATCAACATCTACCAACTTAATATTTTCACTACCTTTTTGTTTAGCAATCTCTTCTTGCTGGCGCGTAATATAGCCCTGATACTTAGCCGCAATTTCTACCTGTTCTTTTACATCATCACTCAAAGTTTCAGCCGCAAAATTTTCAGGATTCGGCATTAGGTGTAGCAGCGCGTCATAACTCACTTCTGGACGCCGTAGCAACTCAAACAAGCTGTACTCATGGTCTAGTGCTTTACCTAATACTGCCACCTGTGTTTCACGTGAAACATTTTCTAGAGACGGCTGCACAAACGTTTTTCTCAAACGCTCCTGCTCACGCGACACCGCCTCTTGCTTGCGACTGAACTGTGCCCAGCGCACGTCATCTACCAAACCCAGTTCGCGGCCCTTAGTAGTTAAACGCATATCTGCATTATCTTCTCTAAGCTGCAGACGGTATTCGGCACGACTAGTAAACATACGATAAGGCTCAGTCACGCCCGATGTAATTAAATCATCTACCAAGACGCCCAAATAAGCCTCATCGCGAGCAGGACACCAACTGTCTTTTTCTTGCACATAAAGCGCAGCGTTTGCGCCTGCTAACAAACCTTGCGCGGCCGCTTCCTCATATCCTGTTGTGCCATTAATTTGGCCAGCAAAAAATAAGCCCTGAATCGCCTTGGTTTCTAAGCTGCTTTTTAAAGCGCGCGGATCGTAATAATCATATTCAATGGCATAGCCAGGACGCAATATATATGCGCCTTCCAAACCCTTGATTGAGCGCACCAATGCCAGCTGAATGTCAAACGGTAAACTAGTGGAAATGCCGTTGGGATAAATTTCATTAGTCGTTAAGCCCTCTGGCTCTAGGAATATTTGGTGCGATTCCTTATCGGCAAAGCGATGAATTTTATCTTCAACACTTGGGCAATAACGCGGCCCAACACCTTCAATGACGCCCGTGTACATAGGCGAGCGGTCCAAACCACTACGAATGATGTCATGCGTACGCTCGTTGGTATGAGTAATCCAACACGGCATTTGCGCTGGATGCTGCGCAGCGTTCCCTAAAAATGAAAATACCGGCACAGGATTGTCACCAGGCTGCTCTAGCATCACACTGTAATTAATTGAACGGCCATCAATGCGTGGCGGCGTGCCTGTTTTTAAGCGACCTGCGGGCAAATTCAGCTCACGCAATCGCGCAGCCAAACTGATTGCTGGCGGGTCTCCTGCACGGCCAGCGCTGTAGTTTTGCAAACCCACATGAATCAAACCGCCTAAAAACGTGCCTGCAGTCAGCACCACGCTTTTAGCACTGAAGCGCAAACCAATTTGAGTCACTACCCCAGCGACGCGCTCACCATCTAAAATAATATCGTCTACTGCTTGCTGAAACAGCCACAAATTCGGTTGATTTTCTAAGCGCATCCTGACAGCCGCCTTATACAGCACACGGTCTGCCTGCGCCCGCGTAGCGCGCACGGCGGGACCTTTGCTAGCATTCAAAATGCGAAATTGAATACCCGCTCCATCGGTCGCTGCGGCCATCGCGCCGCCCAGCGCGTCGATTTCCTTAACTAAATGGCCTTTACCAATACCACCAATGCTAGGATTGCATGACATTTGACCAAGCGTTTCGATATTATGAGTTAGTAGCAGGGTTTTTTGTCCCATGCGCGCAGCCGCTAGCGCAGCCTCCGTTCCCGCATGGCCACCTCCGACAACTATTACATCAAAAATACTAGGGTAGTTCATAGTTAAAATTCATCGCTTGAATCAAGTTTTAGCTAAAAAACACTTAAATAACAAAGAGGTGAAAGTTTAACGCAATCTCGTGCTTAAGTCATTTAAAACTGAAATTTAGGCCGATGTTTCACGTGAAACACACCCTGCAAAACTTTACAGCGGCATGCTCTTGACGAATAGGCAAAAACACGCCTATAGTAGTGCATACGCTGAAGTGTAAAGTAATCCAAAACGTTTTATGCTTAACGTTGCTGCATAGTATCTAATTAATAATTTAAAATATTTAGGAGAAATACATGGCTGACTTACAAGAACATAAAGCAATCGCTGCAAAATATGCCACAAATGTACATACCGCTGCACTAGATGGCTTAGCTAAAAACTACGCTCTGGTGCTTTCAAAAAACGATTCACAGTATGTTGCTTGCGGCGATGAGGGAGAAAAGGATACTGTACGTACGAACTTCTTAAAGAAAAAGTTGGCTTTAACTAATTCAGATGCAGATTTAAATGCGGCGATTGATGTTGTATGCGGTAAGATGAAGGATGATCGCTTTAAATCTCGCTTAGCTTTTTATTATTTGTTAGCCGAGCATTTCAAAAAACTTGAGTTGTTTGTTAAAAAATAGCAAATACTCTCAAGAAAAAGGCGATACTAATATCGCCTTTTTTATTTATGTCTCTTTTACTTTCCGATGCAAAATTTGCTAAAAATTTCACCGAGTAAGTCGTCTGGCGTAAACTCTCCTGTGATACTACTCAGAGCTTCTTGTGCCAAACGCAGCTCTTCTGCAATTAATTCCGATTGACTCATCATACCTTGTGCTTGCTGCAAATGCAGATCTACTTGCTTTAACGCTATAAGATGACGTGTTCGCGCCATGAAAACACCTTCTGCATTTTGCTCGAAACCGATAAGCTGCAATAAATGCTGTTTTAATAAACCAATGCCATCTCCCGTTTTTGCGGAAAGATAAATATGTGTTTCATTTGCTATTTGAACGCTATTAGCTGCATCTTGCGTAGTATCAATTTTATTATGCACCCAAATTTTAGCAATTCCTTGCGGTAAGTGGGCTAAAATCGATTTTTCATCGTCGCCAATACCGTGAGCTGCATCAATCAGTAATAACGCAACCTGCGCGTTTTCTAGCGCTCGATATGTTCTGGCAATACCGATTTTTTCTACCTCGTCTTCCGTGTTGCGCAAGCCCGCAGTATCGATGATATGAAGCGGCAACCCATTGATTTGGATAGAGTTTTTAATGGCATCTCGTGTTGTACCTGCAATTGGTGTCACAATAGCCACCTCTTCGCCACTTAATTGATTCATTAAGCTCGATTTGCCAACATTAGGCTGACCAACTAAAACGACTTGCATCCCTTCACGCAATAAACTGCCTTGCTTGGCTTTGGAAAACACTATTTTTAATTCCGCAATAATTGCGGCTAATTTTTCGGCGACTTTGCCTTGGGTAATAAAATCTATTTCTTCCTCAGGAAAATCCAAACATGCCTCAACATACATGCGTAAATCAATAAGCTTGGCCAACACTGTATTAATGCTATCTGAAAATTCGCCTGACAGCGAACGCATCGCGCTCTGCGCAGCTTCCATGGTGGATGCATTAATCACGTCAGCCACTGCCTCGGCTTGTGCTAAATCGATCTTGTCATTTAAATAAGCGCGACGAGTAAACTCGCCTGGCTCTGCTTGGCGTGCCCCCAACTCAATACAGCGTGCCAACAACATTTGCATTAAGGCTGTACCGCCGTGTGCCTGTAGCTCTAGTACATCCTCTCCAGTGTATGAATGCGGATTCTGGTAATAAATCGCAATACCACGATCGATGGGTGTGTGGTTGCTGTCGTAAAAAGATAAATAGGCTGCGTAACGTGGAGCAGGACAGTGACCCAAAATTTGATTGGCAATAGTTTGACACAACGCGCCCGAAACCCGTACCACACCGATACCACCCGCGCCACTTGCGGTGGCGATGGCGGCAATGGTTTCACCAGGTTTTAACATAAGCTATTTTTTTGCATTGCCTTTTTTAGCAAGCGCAGCAGCATGAATTGATTTATTCACATACCATTGTTGCCAAATAGATAAAATATTATTCACCAGCCAATAAAGCACCAAACCAGCGGGAAAGAAGAAAAAGAAAATGCTGAATACAATAGGCATAATCTTCATCACTTTTGCTTGAATCGGATCCGTTGGCGCAGGGTTCAGATGAGTTTGAATAATCATGGTCGCACCCATTAATATCGGCAATAAACCAATCGGCATATTCAGCCAAGGCAATGTGCCAAATAGCGTATCAGGCGCTGATAAATCTTGTATCCAGCCAAAAAATGGCGCATGGCGCAACTCAACCGACCCCAGCAATACCCAATACAGTGCGATAAACACGGGGATTTGGATCAGAATAGGCAAGCAACCGCCCATCGGATTAATTTTTTCAGTACGATACATCTCCATCATCGCTTGCTGCATTTTTTGTTTGTCATCGCCAAACTTTTCTTTCATACTTTGCAAACGCGGTGCGAGCTCACGCATCTGCGCCATTGATTTATAACTGGCCGCAGAAAGTGGATAAAACGCCGCTTTAATTAACACGGTGAGTAAAATAATCGCAACGCCCCAATTGTGTACTAGCGAGTAAATTTTTGAAAGCACCCAAAATAAAGGTTCAGCCACTACGGTTAACCAACCGTAATCTACTGCATACTCTAAGCCTGGCGCGGCGGCTTTTAAATCTGCATGCGTTTGTGGGCCAGCAAACAATTTTGCACTAACCTCAATTTTTGCACCCGGCGAAATGCTGGGGCTTGGTGTTATCACGCCAATTGAAAACAAATTATCAGATAACTGTTTGGTGTAAAACTCTCTCGTCTCTCCAGCCTTAGGAATCCAAGCGCTTGCAAAATAATGTTGCACCAATCCAATCCAACCATCTTTGCTAGTTTTAGAAAGGTTTTCATCTGACATATCAGCAAAATTAATCTTGGTAAATTTGTCCGCTTCTGTATAAAAAGCGCCGCCTGTAAAGGTGGGCATCATGGCGGAACCTTGATTTGATTTACTATCATGCACGATTTGGTAGTAAACCGACGTAGTCACTGACGCTGCGCTGCTATTGACAATTTCGTAGCTCACATCGATCAAATAGCTACCTCGATAAAAGGTATAAATTTTATTTACTGTAATACCATTTGTCTCGCCAATGCCTTGCCAAGACAGTCGCACTTGCTGACTTGCAGCGCCATCTGCCAAAGTGTAGCTACTGGCCGTGCTAGTAAATAAAGATTTATGGTTTGGTAAGCCTGTGCCTATTAAGCCAGTTTGTGCAACATAGGTCATTGGCTGCTGTGCGTCATCCATTAATACAAAGTTACCGTTTTTAGTTTCTTCTGCGCGGTGCTTGTTTAATATTAAACGACGTAAATCACCGCCTATGGTGTCTATTTCAGCGGTGAACAAATCAGTGTTTACTTTAATGCGCTGGCCTTGGTCAAGCTTAAATGCCGCGTTATCAACTGTGGCGGTAGTGTTATCTGTCGATCCGGTGGGAGTCTGTGCGCCTTGTTCTACCTGTTGCTGCGTAGAGCCTTGCTGGATAGAAGTAGCTAGGAGATTTTTTTGCTGCCAAGCATCCCATAACATCATGATAGAGAATGAAAAAATGACAAACAAAACTAAACGGCGTGTATCCATATATTCTTCTGAGATAAATTTCTAATGTAAATTTCTGTTTAAATTATTTAGCTAAATAATACTTTAATTTGAAACATATTATTGTACTGGTAACGATTATTTAGGTATTGGGTCGTGCCCGCCTGCATGCCAAGGGTGACAACGCAATACTCTTTTTAAAGTTAACCACAAACCTTTTACTGAGCCATGTGTTTGCAAAGCTTCAATTGCATATTGTGAGCAAGTAGGTGTAAAGCGACATTGCTGACCAAAAAACGGGCTTAATGCCAGTTGATAGCCTTTAACTAATGCCACCAAAACTGTGGTCACAATTTTTTGCATAATGCCTCAAACGCTTGTTTTACCTCTAAAAAGTCTGGTTTAGTAAACACTTTTTGCACTTGTATTACCAAATCCACTGCTGGCAACTGATGTTGATTTAATCTAAACAACTCTCTAAGCACTCTACGCATATAATTGCGTTGCACCGCTGACTTAGCTGTTTTTTTTGCTACTATTAAACCCAAGCGCGGGCCTTTATTGCCACTCAGCCGGTAGCGCATCACCAAGTGTTTATTTGCGATACGTTTGCGCAAATTAAAAACGGATGAAAAATCATCCGTTTTTACTAGTTTGGCTTGTTTAGGTAATCTAAACGCTACCAATGTGTGCTCACTTAAATTTAAGACTTAGGCATTCTCAGCCTAAATGTTAAAGTCCTAAGCGTGCACGACCCTTAGCGCGACGCGCAGCAATCACTGCACGACCACCTTTAGTTTTCATGCGGACTAAAAATCCGTGTGTACGTGCACGACGTGTTTTAGATGGTTGATAAGTACGTTTCATTCATTTCTCCAACTTGCAAATGCTGCAAAGCCCGACATTAAACCCGATAACCCCCTATTTTGTCAATGTATATTTACTATTATATATACTAAAATAAATATGAATTTGCCTGTGGATAAGTAGGATTAAACAGGCTAAAATGATGAGCCTATTAATGAGTAATTTTAACATTAAATGTATCGCTTATTAAGTTTTAATTAAAAATAAATCTTAATAAAATCAATAACATAAGAAAAAAACAGGGGTTCCTGGCAACAGATGGAAAATTTTTGGCCTATCTGCCTTAGTCGCTTTGAACAAGAGCTATCTGCGCAACAATTTAATACTTGGATTAAGCCCTTACAGCTGGAAGTAAGTGATAATGCCATACGCCTGCTTGCGCCCAATAAATTTGTTCAGCAATGGGTCAAAGATCGTTTTTTAGGAAAAATTGAAACGATTGCTGCAGAGCTGTTACCACATAATACCCAAATTGAATTAGCTATTAGTGACAAAGTCACTTTAAAAAATCCCACTACACAAAAGACTGCTGTCCAAAAAACCACTAAAAATACAAGCCTATTACTGAATGAATCTAATGAAACTAAAATAGTCTCCAGTACTATTTCAAAAGACAACACCAACAGACGCGCTGGCGAACGCAATTCTGGTCTAAACCCGAGTTTTAACTTTAATAATTATGTAACTGGTCGCGCTAATCAATTAGCACGTGCAGCTGCTATACAAGTCGCTGAAAACCCAGGGCAAGCTTATAATCCGTTATTTATTTATGGCGGGGTGGGGCTTGGTAAAACCCATTTGTTGCAAGCGATTGGTAATCAACTCAAACAACAAAATCCGGAAGCCAAAATTCGTTATTTACATGCCGAACGTTATGTATCAGATGTGGTAAAAGCCTACGAAAATAAAGCTTTTGATGAGTTTAAGCGGCAGTATCATTCGCTAGATTTGTTATTAATTGATGATATTCAATTCTTTGCTAAAAAAACGCGTACTCAAGAAGAGTTCTTTTATGCGTTTAACACCTTAATTGAAGAAAAAAAACAAATTGTCATTACTTGCGACACTTACCCCAAAGAGATTATCGATGTGGATGAGCGCTTGCGCACCCGTTTTAGTTGGGGGCTTACCGTGGCGATTGAACCGCCAGAACTTGAAATGCGCGTGGCTATCTTACTTAAAAAAGCTGAAGAATCAAAAATTAATCTACATGAAGATGTGGCTTTTTTTGTGGCTAAGCAAATTCGCTCTAGTGTGCGCGAACTAGAAGGTGCACTTAACCGCATTGTCGCCATGGCCAATTTTACTGGCCATGCGATTGATACCGCGTTAGCAAAAGAAGCGTTGCGCGATTTAATTGCGGTGCGTGGCCGCCAAATTACCATTGAAAACATACAAAAAACAGTTGCTGATTATTACAAAATTAAAGTTAGTGAAATGCATAGCAAAAAACGCTCGCGTAATTTTGCGCGGCCACGGCAAGTTGCTATGAGTTTGGCAAGAGAGCTCACCAATCACAGTTTTCCAGAAATCGGTGAAGCATTTGGTAGCCGCCATCACACCACCGTCATGCATGCATGCGAAGAAATTGAGCAGTTAAGATTAAATGATCAGGCCATTGCGCGAGATATTGGATTTTTAACACAAGTAATTAGAGACTAAAAACTAAGAAATTTTTGTGATTAAAGCTTGGTTAGATTGTGGATAGAATTTGCGTAAGACGTATTATTAAAATTATGTTATTTTTATGCACAAATTATGCACAGCAATAAACGTACTTTATCACAACTTTAAATTGAAATAAGTTTTTGATTTTATTAAGTAATTAAGCAGTATCAACAGAAAAAGTACACATTATTATTACTATTATTTTTAAATATATATTAAACAACTAATTAACCATTTAGAAAAACAAGCAGAATTCATTTCTTTGGAACTCACTATTATGCAAATTAAAATTAACCGCGAAGTGTTATTAAAGCCACTCACTAATGTGAGTAGTATTGTTGAACGTCGTCATACATTACCCATCCTTTCAAATTTATTGTTAGAAGCTAAAAATAATAATATCCAACTTACTGCGACTGATTTAGAGATGCAAATTTCTTTAAATATTGAAAGTAAGTTTAGTGGTGAATTATCTACGACGATTTCTGCTAAAAAATTACTCGATATTTGCCGTTCATTGCCCGAAGCAGTGGATATAGACATGGCCAGTACCGATAGTCGCATTACCGTTAAAGCGGGGAAAAGCCGTTTTAACTTACAAACTTTGCCAGCTGCCGATTACCCGGTGATGACTAAAGTGATAGACACCAATACCAGTATTCAAATTAGCCAAATAGCACTCAAAAAACTGCTTAAACAAGTAGAGTTTGCCATGGCACAACAAGATATTCGCTACTATCTGAATGGCTTATTATTGGAAGTAAATGAAAATAAATTAAATATCGTCGGCACCGATGGCCATCGTTTAAGTTTTACATCAACCACGTTGAATAAAAATTACGATAAAACCGAAGTTATTTTGCCGCGCAAAACTGTTGTCGAGTTAATTAAATTACTGGACGACAGTGAAAATGAAGTGAATATTGAGTTGAATGCAGGTCAAGTTAATTTTGCGTTTAATGAGATTCGTTTAATCTCTAAAGTGATTGATGGTAAATTCCCTGACTATCATCGTGTCATTCCTGTCGGCCATCAAAATACATTCAATGTAAATCGCATGGCGGTGCTCACTGCGATGCAGCGCGCTTCTATTTTATCGAATGAAAAGTATCGCGGAATCCGTATGGTACTCAGCAACAACAATTTAAAACTGATTAGCACCAATACAGAGCAAGAAGAAGCAGAGGAAGAGTTAGAAATCGCTTATGCCAAAGATGGCTTGGATATTGGTTTTAACGTCACTTATTTAATTGATGTGTTGAATAATGTTAACGATGAAACAATCAATTTTTCGTTTGCCGATGCCAAT
>JAABQZ010000034.1 GCA_011391175.1 Methylophilaceae bacterium
ATCACCCACTCAAAATTCTGATAGGTTTGCGCGACTAAACTATCAAAAACACGATGCAAAGTATGAGCGCGATTATAAGTTGGGGTAAATACAGTAAATTTTGGAGATGCTATTTTCATACGCAGAGGCTAGCTAAAAAACGACTTACTGTGGCAACGCGATAATAAATGGATAAGAATCCACTGAAAGACTATCTATTGCTTGCACTTCATAGCTTAAGCCAAAAATTAACTTTAGTAGTAATGAAAGTGGCGCTTTCAAGAAGCGAGGTAAATTAGTGGCAAATTCTGGTGCAGCTTTCACAATTGCAAATTTTTTATAGCCAATCGACTTAAGATATTCGTAGACTAAAGACTGGCCGTTACTAAAGTTTTCTATTTGCTGCTCAAACAAAATTACAGGCTTATCTCGTTCCAACAGTGCTTTTCCACCTTTTAAAACGGCTAATTCATGGCCTTCCACGTCAATTTTCACCAACCCCAATCTACCGCCAAACGATTCGGCAACACCATCCAGCGTTTCCAGCCTTATTTCTTGTTGCATGTTACTACGATAAGTTTCATCAGCAGAAAGATGGGAGCCACCAATGTTGCTGGTGTTGATATTTAAAAACGCGCTTCGTGCACTATCAGATAAGCCAAAATTAAAACACGCTATATTGTCTAAAATCTCAGCATTAAGACTTAACAACTTATACGTTCTGGGATTAGGTTCGAAACTGAATACCTTTGGGTAATAGCGACGAAAGAATAGACTGTGATTACCAATATTAGCACCAACATCTGCAGCGAACCCTTCGATTAAGTTATTCTCAGCCAAGTACTTAAAAGCTGTAATGAGTTCTTGGCGCTCGTATAAACCTTTTAAATTAATTTGATGCCCAATAAAATCAAACGCGAAAATAACAACTTGCTTTTCGCCGTTATTGATATGTTTTAAGGAGCAGTAATTTAAAAACTTGCAAACGACAGACCGAAATACTGTGTTGATAAATTCGACATGCCCAAGTGTATTTTTATACAACACATTACCATGTGAATTTTGCGCCATTTAAAACCTTGAGTGAGCTGATATAGTGATTAAGTAAAGTGATAATTTTCTGCTATTTATTATAGTGATGCTTTATGACAGTTTTGATATAAGTTGATGATATGTGGTCGATAGCTTTGTTGCTATTTGTTGATAGCCTCTTACCTTAGATACGTAGGCAATCCCATTTGCTCGCATAGCCTGTTTAAGTGCATCGTCATTGAGTAAACTTAGAACAGCTGTTGCGAAACTGTTAGCGTCTAAGTGTACACATTTTGTAGCGCCACTTTCTGTCGCAATCAATACTTGATCTGGGTTATCGTTCATCACTACTGGCAAACCTAACGCCATATATTCAACCGCTTTGGTAGGCGACGCCATATCTAGCAAATAGCCGCGAGGGAAGGGCGACAGACCGATTTCGGCAGCTTTCACATAACGCCACGCTTCTTGCATGGGTAACCAACCTGTCCACACAATATGCGATATCACATCTAATCGCTGCGCCTCTTGTTTTAACCAATCTCGGTGCATTTTATCTTCGGTATCGCCTGCCAATACCAACAAAATATCAGGGAGTTGTTGCTTCAAAATCACAAGCATTTCAAACAAAATATGAATCTGGCGCAACTTATCTAAAGTACCCAAATAAATGATGACGCGTTTACCCGATAGTCGTACATCGTCGCTGACTAAAATTTTATCTGGCTGCGCACTTTCTAAATCCACCCCCATGGGTATAGCTGTCATTTTTTGCGGATTAACCCCTTGCAACGCCAACATCTCGAACATGTTATGACTTTGCACAAACACATGATGCGCATTTGGTAAGATGATTTTATAAAGTAGCAGCTTGCCGACATAGCCTTGCAGTAGCGGAAACCAATAACGCATACCAGCACTTGCACCACGCGCTTTAGCACGCTGAATTTGGCCTTCTGATTGCGGATACGAAAGCCAATAATAGAATGGGCGGTTTTTGAATTTGCACAACACAATTGCAACTAGTGCAATCAATGTCATATCGCGCACTTGTACTGCCTGATATTGCCCATAATCTGCAGTGATTAACACCTTGAATTGATGAAAAAATTTAAGCACATATTGGCCTGCACGGTTTTTTGGCACTTTACACAGTATCGCCTTGCCTGCTGGCCAATCTGCTACGTTATCTGTGTTCACTTCTTGTTCGGTGAGTAAATCACAAGTAATGCCAAAACGCGGCAAATATTTGCCAAATAATGTGGTTAAGTCTGCCCTAAAAGTAGGCCACTGTTCTGCGGTTAAATAGAGGATATGCATGTTACACATGCATTTTTCTTGCTACTCGCATCTCGCGCTGTTGCTGCTGATGTAAAAATGCAGCGTAACCCAGCATCACAGCAATGATGATCTCATGCACCAGTAAATTCACTTGGCTATCGGAGTAAATCAGGAAAAATAAAGTTAAGCTAATGCCGGCCTGCAACGCCATGCAATCTGCTTTGACTTGTGGGCTTGTGGTTTTACGCCAAACGTTGCCAATTTGAACCCATGCAGACAAGTAAATGCTTACATATATAATTAGCCCGATTATGCCTAAATCCCAAAGTAAAGTAGAAACTGTAGTTAAGTTAATGCCGTAATTGGGATATAAACGCGCGATATGCCCTGCATCGAAACCATTGCCATACGAGCTACCCAAGCCATGCCCAAATAAAAAACTAATGGGATCGTGCCAGCCATGAAACTTAGCCCAAAAAGTCATCACGGTGGTACGATTCAGCAGCGATGTACCATAACCAACCTCTTGTACGTTATAACGCAAAATACCAGTAATTGCTTCGCCAAAGGTGCTGTCTAACATTAGATATACATAAACATAAGCCAATATTGCAGTCAACATTAGCATTAAGCCGAGTACTGGAATGTATTTTGCAGGCTCTTGCATAATATCTTTTCTTAACAACACAATAGCCAGTAACGGCAGAATCACTACAACCACCTTGGTTTCACCAAGTGCTAACGGTAATAATAAAATGCCAGTAAGCAATGCTGCGCGCGAGGGTTCGACTAATCCCGCTTTCCAGCGCGAAAATACGAATGCAAATGCAATTAATACAAAAGTCACCATAATGGCATTGGGGCTGCCACCCCCTAAATTAGCGCCCATCGTGCCTGCCACAATATCAGTTGCCTGACCCCCTGCCGCTAAGCCACCCCGTAAGGGCACTAGAATAAAGCGCTCGAATAATGCGAATGGCAATTGCAGTAGCGCAATGATTAATAATAATTTAAGCCATAAATCGAAATTTTTTTGAGTATTGGCTAAAGTAACGAGTGCAAGCAATAAACCAAATGTTTGAAAGTAACGTTTAAAGCCCGCAAATAATTCACCCAAACCATACAATTGCGCCAGCGTGACCGTTAATGCATACACTACAAACACAAGTGCCAACCAAATAAATAGTGGTATATTTTTTTTATGCTCTGGGTTAAAACTAAACAGGTTGAGCAAACCTGGCACCCACAACAAGAGTGCCATCATCGAAATTGCCCACAACATGCGATGAAAACCGAAGCCAATCATATCCAGTAAAGCTGGCGTTGCTAAGCCAAGTGCAATCACCAAAAAGATGGTTTTTTTAGGGATCGCCAATAAAAATGTACCGCCGACTAAGCCCACTGCCAGCCCAATAAAAATTGGGTTTGCAGTGACTGAAATTAAGCCGAACAAAAAGGCAAGCCCACTGGCGATACTAAAAAAAGCCAGCTTTAGCCAAATACTCTGTGTGTGTTTTGCAATTGGCATAGTGAGTTAACGCTTTTTTTTGCTCAATTTATGAATGATTAAACTCTGTATTGCGCTCAAAAAAAAGGGTTCAATCTTGCTCCACCTGTGTTGCATGCCCGATATGACAGCCTGATGTTTCATGGTAGGCAGTTTTTCATAATGGCGACTAAGTTGCAGAATAGCCTCCGCAAGCGAGGCTGCATCGTAATCAAAGATCAGCCCATTTTGCCAATTTTGTATGTAGCGGGTGTGTGTGCGAATATTGCTGCCCAATACAGGAATGCCAGCCACTAAATACTCAAATAATTTAGTCGGTGCGTTAAATTCATTCCAGTGGTTTTGCTCCCACAGACAAATGCCCACATCTGCTTGTGCTAGGTATTGAGGAATTTCATGCCCTGGCACGCGGCCTTTAACAGCCACAAACTGTGCAATGTTTAAATCTTTAATGCGCTGTTGGCAGTAAGCTAATTCTGGTTTTGACGCACCAATAATGGTTAGCTTAATTGCATAATCCTGCTCAAAATTAATACTTTTATTTGCTAAAACCGCTATTGCATCCAGCATCACATCGCGCCCGCGCGCTTTACTCACGGTGCCAATATACATCAAATGCATCGGCTTATTTTCTGGCGCATCTGTTTGAGTTGGCTTCTGCGTAAAATCATCAGCCACACCCATATAAATCATTTCTATTTTTGCAGCATCCACGCCATGTCGTATTAAGTCTTCTTGATGATCTTCACCAATTGGCATCACTAAATCTGATTGTTTAGCTCCCCAAAAAACCAGCCAATGTGCCATTTTTGCCAATGTGTTCCGTATAGGTGAAAACCCTTTTCCCACATGCACTAAATTAGTTGGGTGCTCATTCCAATACAAACATGTGGGTATTTTTCTAAGCATTAAACTGATTGGCGCGGCACTAGAATGCAATAAAACCGCCAAACTTGGTTGATGTTTGCGTATATAGCTGACGCATTGGCACAAATGAGTTAACCAACCCAACTTGCCGCTTTTTCGCCCCAACGCGACATAATGCGCGCTTTCAATCATCAACTCAGCTTGAGTCAATTTATCTTGGCTCAAAATAGTCAATTGAAAATGTTTAGCCAACGCATGCAAGCGATACGAGAAATCTAAAAAACCAGGCTGGGTTTCCGAAAAACAAGTCACGACAATGCAGGTTGGCTTTAAGCTCATTTAACTTTAACCAGCTCGTCTAGTTTATCTGCTTCAGAATGTAGCCTACTTAAATCGCTCACCAGCACAGATTTTGTATTTTTAAAAGTCCAAGTTTGATAGAAATCACTGATCTTGCCATAAGAGTTATCTGCAATTACGTGTGGTTTACCAATTAATATACTAAGAATATGCGCATGTAATCTGTCTGTCATGACCACTCTACCACTACTCAGCAGCTTGATACCACGTTTCATCCTTACTCGTGACAAGTGATTCCACAGGCACAGTAGTAACAAATTATTAGGATCTACTATTTTTCTCAACCATCCACTGTGCATTTCTAGGCGATGTAAAAATCGCTCATACTTAGATGCGTTCATCCAGTCGGCAATTTCATAATTCAAATTTTGATTGAACTGAGCTTTATCGGACAGAGCATCAGAAAACTTCTCAAGGTCAGCTCTAGACAATATAAAACGGTCATGTTTAGGGTTCAAATCAGGGCTAATTCCCCCAATAAAAAATGCCATATCGGGGCAAATATGTAACTCGGCATCTAAATGCTCATTGGCAAAATCATAAGTTTTTTTACTGCGCGCTAAAAATGTATAATTTCCATGCTGACGAATTACGTCTGCTATTTCCTTTATTTTTTCTTCTTCGTCAAAGTATGCTGTTTGTGGAAGTTGTATAATTTTTATGCTTGGAAAGTCCTGTATAACTTTCAATCTAAACTGATGTACTTTTTCCCACAGAGTACCAAAGTTACCCCCTCCATTCATTAATATGATGCTGTTTTTATTGATAATTTTACGTATATTATTTTTATTGTAATTTTCAGTATCACAGACATAGTTGACTTTTAAGCCACGTATTTTTAGATAAGCTATCTCTCCCAGCCAAATGAGACTATCACCCACGTTTGAATAATTCGGATAATCCAACAAAATAATATGTGCGTCGTTTGGAATAATGGCATCAAGTACTTTGCGCGCCTCTGCTTGCAAAGTTAGAATGATATTTGATTGGATTTGCTGGATTTGTGACATTGCTTAATTCAACTTTTAGTGAGAATTGATTTAACTAAAAGCATTTCATCTGCGTGAATTGCTTTAAAAAAGTATAGGCATGCAAAATAGATAAGGGCGATTAGTGCGCCGCTTACCATTGTTAGCAGGTAAGTATTGGGGCTAGTAGTAAGTGACTGGTGCATAGCAAGGGTCACAAGTAAGCAAGCGACTGCTCCTGCTGCGGTTGTGCCTAAAAATAGCTGCGTTGATAATTTGTAGGGGTAGCCGTCACGATTAAGCGTTTGAATGATATAAGTGTTGCACACCAGTGAAAACGCCAATGGTGCCGCCACTAATAGCCGCATATCAATATTCGTTGCGGTGATTAAATACAAGCCCATGCCAATAAGCGCGTAAAAACCTGCTTTAACCAATAATTCGCTTTTACCTAACGAATTTAAAATCAGCTGCAACAACACGACATGACTGCCCACTGTGAGTTGCAATAAAACTAATGCGAGCAACCAGCTGTATTCTTGAAATTTTCCTCCCGTTAAGCTGGCAACAATAAAACCGCCCGCTGCGATTATCCAAGCCAGTAGAGGTATTAATATAATTAAGTTAGATTTGTATAAGAGCTGACAGCGCTGATTCAGCGTTTGAAAACTACGGTTTTGAACATAGTGGCCAATCATGACTGGCTCGATTAAGCTATACAACAAATGTAGCGGAATATATTGTCTGACGCGCTCTGCAATGCTGATAAAAAAGCCATAAGCAGCCACCATTTGTGTTGGTAAAAAAATGGCGGCGAGCATTTTCATAAAATAGCCTTGTGGCGGTGCGGCTAATAAGGTAAATCCATAATTGTGGCTGGCCATACGCGCGATTGCTTTCCAATCTGGCCAGTTTTGTAACTTGCTTTTTGTGTTTATTTCGGCTTGCTGTGCAGCATTTAATTGGCTTAAATAACGTGTTAATACCAGCACAAAAACCAGCACGCCTAATATTTCTGGAAATGCCATTATCCATAAAGATTCTTGCAGGCTAATGGCATTGTCGGCAAAAATTGCCCACATAATCATGGCTAATCTACCCGCCCATTGCACGGTTAAAATACGTGTCAGTGCTTTTTGTTTCAGCAAAGCTTGAAATACCGCAGAGAAATGTTGAAAGAGTGTTTCTGCAATCACAAAACATGCTAATGCCAGCGGAAAATGGATTAAATGCACATCTGAAAACAGCGTTAAAATAGGTTTCCAAAGCCAATAAAAAACACTTGAAACTAGCAAAGCGGCACACAACTTAACCACTGTAATTCGCCAAACAAATTGGCCTAGTTCTTTAGCGCTACGCTCTAATCTGGCTTCTGGCACATAGCGCGAAATGGCGCGGTCTAACCCTAAGCCAGCCAATATACCTGATAACGCAATCAAACCCGTAAGCGCAGTAAAGCCTGCATAACTTTGCACATCCATAAACCTTACCAACAATATAACCGTGGCAAAACCAGCAACGCCAGCCAACCCACGGCCTAACAAATAATGCAGTATGCCCTTGCGTACGTTTTCTTTGGAATATGGAGAATTCAAAATTGCACGCTACTGGACATAAATATCTGTTGCTTAAGTCACCAACCTTAGCTTTTCCCCATAAGATGTAAGCGCTGTTGTTGAGACACGGTGCTGAGTAAGTCTTGGGTAAACCTTGCTTGCAAGTCATAGGCATTGTTAATCTCCGATGAATCTACTGCACTTACAAGATTTGAGACTCGCATTAACAATCCGTCTGGAATAATGCCTTCTAGCGCATATTGCAGCTTTAGTTTCTTAGTATCCCAACCAGAATAAGCAACTTTTTCGCCGGTAGTTAACCAATAGGTAATGGGCTCTATTCGTTCGCCTCTAGTCGCTATTAATCTGGATACTGGGATATCGCCATATGGTGTGGTAAGCGCCCCTTTGGTAATATTATTAACATCAAAACCTTGCCCACCATAACAGCCTTCTGGCAAATGTGCGCCCACGCTGTCAGATTGGTCTTCACCATAGGCAATAGACAGCATAATTTTTTGCCCTTTGGTGTTTACATAGGTACGCGATAACGTTTGCGCATATATTTTATTTACGGCTGCTTCAGTTTGCGGGTTCACCAATTGCGCACCTAAATCCTCTAAGCGCCAATCGTTAAACTGTTTGGGAATCATTGTTTCCAGTTTTACTTTTTCACTATCATCAACAATTCTATGGGTAGGGCGCAACGACATGCCCAACAGAGAGGCAAGCAGCATCAAACATAACAAAATGTGACTTGTTTTTAACTTCATTAACTTAGTTTCCGCGGTATTTCTTTTCGCCATATTGCAATACAGAATCCACTCCCATAATGCATATAAGCGCCACAAAAAACAGTAGCATGCCCGCAAATCCATGCACAAAGCCCTGCCCCACTTCGTCACCAAAATAGTAAGTTATTAAGGTGAGTGTAATTACTCGTATTACATTCGCAGTAAAAGAGATTGGTATAATCAGCACGGCAAGCGTAATGTTGCGAAAGGCTGACTCACTTTTAACCAAATTAAGATAAAGTAGACCGAGTGCTTCTAGTGAAATAAGCGTGTGCATGCCAGCACATGCATCAGCCACTAATAGCTGATATTGCCCAATATGTAACACCACACCTGAGCGAGCGATAGGATAATTGAGCCAAAATAAAACATTTTCCGTGACGTAGGAAACTGCCATCTTCATTGGCATGGTGATGCCATCTAAAGGTAGCGGCAACATAAAAATAATAAAGAATAGTGGAAACCACATGGCTTTAAGTGCGCGCTTACCCAAAGTCAGCAGCAAAACACCTACTAATACTGGTATTTGAGAGCCAATATCCAACATCATAATATCTTGTGATCGACCCACGATATAGCATAATAAACCCAATAGCAGCCATAGCCAGCCGATAGATGTTTGGTTTTTAGAGGAGAAGCTTTGGGTAAAAAATTCGCGTTTTTGCCAGATTAAAAAAATCACCACCATCAATATGATAGGACCATGCATTTGGTCATCCGCTTGCCAAAGGCCTTGGCTAAGTGCGTAGTACATTGGAACATACATTGCCAACAACCCGATGATTACTGGCCACCAGCGTAGCAGTTGATTCATCGAATTTTGTTGATTAAAACCAAAATTTGAAGTGTTGGTAATTGGCACTTAATAATCCTGTAAAACACTACCGACTATCTGCGCACCAGCCATGTTAAGCTGCTGATGAAGTAATTGAAGGTCAGCTACGGCTGTAACATCTTTACGCGTTAAAATAACGGCAGCTTTAACTTTGGAGACAACTGTTAATACATCTGACCCCGACTCTAGTGGGCTAGTATCAATCAAAATAATCTCATATATTTTTTCCAAATCCACTAGCAAGTCTGTTAGAGCCGATTGACTTAACAGTTCTTGAGGGTTTGGCACTTCTGTACCAGCAGTTAAAATAGCCAAATTAGGCAGAGATTGCTGGCGAGCAAGCTGGTATAGGCCTTGCCTATTAGCAAGAATATTAGCCAAGCCTACTTTAGTTTCAATATTGAATAATTTATGTTGTTTAGATTGACGTAAGTTAGCATCGATTAATAAGGTTTTCTTATTGAGCTGTGAAAAAATAATAGCTAAATTTGCCACAAACTCACTCGCACCCTCATCTTGACTCACTGAAGTAACTGCTAAGGATTTATTGCCTTGATCAAACCAGCGAATCAATAGCTGACTTCTTAAACTTCTTAAATGCTCAACCTCTAAACTAAATGGTTGATGCGCTGCAACAAGTAATTGACTTAGCTTTTGATTACCATCATGCAAGTAAGAATAGTTGAATTGCTCAGACAACGCTTTTTGTAAATCTTCTTTGGTGATTAATCCAAGTTGGATTGCAGCTTCACCGAATAGAATGTTTTTATCTGCTTGAAACGCTAGAACGCGATCAATATCTTGCTGCTTCAATTTTGTATGTGCAATCAACGCGTCGCCAAGCCGAGCAGAATCACTTGCCACGGCATCTTGCAAGCTGGGGTCATGACTTACATTTTCAGAAGATTCAGGAATGCTTTCCACGGAGTCCATTGGGTTACTTTGCAAAAAATTGCACCTTTGAAATAGGATTTGGTGAAATAGGATTTGAAAGGGGTCGTTTTTTAACATTAAATTTATTCATCAACTCGACAACTTTTGATGCTAAGCCACCTTTTTTCTTCGCATGTTTGCTTAGTTCGCCCAACACTGGCAAGTCTAAAACATGCATCAAATCATCTGCGGAGCGCACACGCCTATCTAACATTTCAGCTGCGATTGCAAAGCCTATACCCAGCAAGCCGCCTAGAAAAATTGATAAGATGATATTCAGCATAATTTTAGGACTACTATGCTTTAACGGCGCTATAGCAGGGTTTAGCAGAGAGACATCCGTTTGGCTAGATTGACTTTCCATATTGGTTTGGCCAAATCTTAACAAAGCGTTGTCGTACATGCGCTGCGCACTTTCAACCTCACGCACCAGCACTGCCATCTCGTCATGCTGACTTTTTAATTGCAACACTCGTTCTTTTTGATTCGCCAGCGATGCTTTTATTTCGGCCTCTTTTTGTTGTGAAACTCTTGCAACTTGTCCCACACTGCTACTGGTTTTCGAAATTTCGGTAGCAATGATCTGGCGTAAATTATTTACATCTGCCAGTGCCGATTGATACTGAGGATGGTTAACACCTAAGCGCTGCGATGCCTCGTTCAACTTAGCCTCTGCTTGCGCCAATTGCGATTTCAGACCTTGAATTAAACCGCTCGCTAAAATATCTGGGGATTCAGCGGCTGCTCCGCGTTTAAGCTGCGCTTGGCGTGAAGTGCTATCGAAAGTTTGCGCTTGCGCCATCACCAGTTGAGTGGATAAGTCATTTAGCCGTGTGGATTCTAAATCTAATCGCTCATCAGAAAATGCAATACCATGCTCATTTTGGTAAGCTGATAACTTAGTTTGTGCTTTTTCAACATTTTGACGCAAACCTTTAATTTGCTGGTCAAACCAAACAGCCGCTTGTTTTGCAGGCTCTGTTTTCATTTGTAAATTAGTGAAGATATAGGCCTGTGCAAATGCATTCGCGAGCGCTGCTGCAAATTCAGGATCAGCGCCTTGATAGCCAATTTCTATTACGCTACTTGTACGAGATGGGGTAACCTGCAAATTTTGTAAAAACTGATCTGCAAACCAATCGTTGATATTGCCTTCGCCATTAGTGGCTTTTTCAAATTGCAATTTAGCCGTTGGATTATTTTTCAACCCTAACTTATCCACTACTTTCAGCGCTACATTGTGGCTTTGTATAATATCAACTTGAGTGGCCATATAGCCTGGCATAAGTGTAGCTGGTAGCATAAAACCAGTAACAGGATCGGCACCTTTGGAGTTAATGACCAACGATGCAGTAGCTAAATAAGTTTTTGGCAGTAGAAAGCTAACAACGGTTGCTACAAATACTGTAACAATAAATACCCAAACTGCAATCCATTTGCGGGCAATTAGAATTGATTTCAATTGTGAAAAAGTCATGTTTTTAATCGCACATTCGTTAAATTAAAACAAACTTTCAGACACATAAAGTATATCGTCTGCCTGTAATAGGTCACCAGATTTAACGTCAAGCGTTTTCAATGCGCCGCCAACATTACGTTTTATTTTTATGCCGCGCTCAGTTCCCCGTTGCGACAGGCCGCCTCCCGTAGAAAGCGCTTGCGCTACATTCATATTGCGTTCTAGTCTAAATGCGCCTGGGCGCTGTACTTCGCCATAAATATAAAATACTGGTGTTCTTGGCACATAGATTGAGTCACCATCTGCAAGCTCAAAATTGACAGAGGTATCACCTTTACGATAAAGCTGATCAATATCAATTTCTTGCTTAATTGTCTTACCATTTCGTTTAGTAATTACAATAATGCTGTCTGCACCACCAGCCGAAACGCCACCTGCTTGCGACAGAAAATCAATTACTGTACGCACGCCACTTGCTACTGAATATTTTCCAGGGCGATTCACCTGACCCAACACTGACACTTCACGCGCATTCACATAAATAATGTCATCGCCGCTTACCTGAGGGTTGCTAGCAGAATCGGCCTTTGACATTAAATCTCTCAAGTCATAGGCCTGTTTAGTCGTTTTACCTGTTTTATTCCGAATCAAAGTAATCATATCGGAACCATTTGGGGTGACTCCTCCAGCCATAGCCAGCACATCAGATAACGTGCTTGGCCTATCAAGCGGGTACTTGCCAGGCTTATAAACATCACCTAACACTGAAACAAATTGACTTTGAAATTGTAATACGACCAAATTGACTTGGGCTTTTTTGACAAATCCACCTTTTTCTAACTCTTCAGCAATCTTCTTCTCAGACGCTGCTGCGCTAAGCCCACCTAATGCAATTTCGCCAACGAGAGGGAAAGTGATGTTGCCTGTTGCAGATAACCTAGCTTCTGTAAGCAAATCTGAGCTGCCATAAACACTAATTCGAACTAAATCTCCCGCCCCCAAAACATAGTCTTTGCTAGCAGTTGTAACAGAGACTTTATCTTCTACAGCTAAAGTTAGTAAACTTGTAAACAGCAGCACTATCAAGGTAACTGCACGAATCCCGATTGTTCCAAAGCCCATTAATCTCATCATCCCAAAATCTAGTTTTTAATTTTTATACGCGAATTAAATTGACTATAGGCCTGATAAACCTTTATCCATGTTTGACTCATCTGCAGTAGGTTTTGTCGTCTGCACTGATTTATCGTTGACTGCAGAGGCTTTAGGCTGCTCTGTGACGGCACCTAATTTATTAACGTCGCCACTTGCTTCAGTCGAATTATTTTTTTTCATATCGGCAAATGCACCCACAAACTCAACTTTAGCTTTATTGTTTAAAGCAGCCATTTCTGTTTTAGCCAAACTGGCTTTGTTTTGATTCATAAAGTACTGCTCGATAATTGGGCCTGCTTTGTCGCGCGTGATAGGTTTTGATTGTGATGCTGCTAAATGTACAATGTTTAAAGACTTCCCGGATGGTAATGCAACAAACTCTCCGTCTTTAAGTGGTTGAATTTTTTTGAGCAGACCTAGAGGCAATTGCTCTGCAGCACGCACATTGCTATTTGCGTTAAATGGGTAATTATTAGACTTAAGCCAAGTTGCTATTTCATTAATACTTTTTAAATTTTTAATGCTGGCTTCAACTTCCGCATGCTTTGATGGGTCAACTTCTACTATCAACTCTTGCAGACGGAACACGCGTCTTTTCTCAAAAAGCTCTGGGTTTTCCTGATAGAAAGCATCTACCTTTTCCGAAGTTGGCTTGGGAGCTTTTGTCATGAGTTGTTCTAGATAAGCTTGCGCTAGAATTTCGCTTTTCGAAGCCTCAATCGCTTGTAACACATTCGGCTCACGATCCAATTTCAATTCTAATGCTTTTTGTTTTAATAATTGCTGGTCTACTAGCCTCGCCAATATTTGTTTAGCGGCCTCTTTACTTTGTTCTTCATTCAGCTGCGCTTGGTTTGATTGACTTAAGCGTCCTAGTTGAAAGTTAACTTGGTGAATTGAAATTTCGTCACCATTTACTTTTGCCACTACCTGCGTACTGGCCTTATCAGCTTCAGATTTTTGCTTGTCTTTTTCTCCGCAGCCAGCCATGAAAGAGGTTGTGCAGATTAGAAATAAGATTATGTTGATTTTCAAAGTTGGCATAAATTCTTTCATCATTTACCTAGCGGTACGTAACAATTTTTATAAACTAATTTGTTACCACTATAGAAAAGAAATATGACTTTAATATGTCAAAATTGAGTACTATTTGTGATGAAAAACTGAAGTCGTTGCGCTACTAACTACAATTAAAACGAATTTTGATTATAGTTAACTTAGTTATAACGAAAACTATTTTAAGTTGTTATTGCGACGTGATGCCATCATGCCGAGTAAAAACAACCCCGCAGATAACGAACTCCACACACCGGGCTCAGGTACTGCAGAAGTCACAAGCAAGCCAACACCAACTGCTTTTTTCTCAATAAAAGCCTGTTCTGGGCCTGAGCCAGCTTCTGTATATGCGGTTAACAGGTTCTCTACAGTGATATTGACAATATTTGCATTACTCAACCAGCCTATTAGGCCAGATTTAGACGCCGTTGCATTTGTGATAGAAGCAGAAGCTTCCCAATCATGATTATTTCCATCAATAATATTTAATGGTGTTAATACAGAGACAATCAATGAGCTTGATGTATTAGTGGCTGCAAAGTTAGCGCCATCAAACGCTCTAAGTTGACCATTGATACTGACAAAACTTTCAGCATCTCGCATTAAATAGTCACCAAATTCGGTTAAATCAATTGAACCGAATTTAAATCCATTTTTTGCGACTAACTGCATACCATTTATCGTAGAATTATTGGTCACAATACCTTCGCCATTCAGTGACTCTGCTTTAAAATTGTTAGGCGTAAAGAAAATATTATTACCAGCTAAGCTTGGAGCACCAAACAGACCTAATTTAGTGTCGTCGTATATTAAATCAAAATCTGTACCATAAATAGTTTGTATGGCGGCAAAAGAAGGGCTAGCCACAAACAAACCCAGAAGAATAATCAAACTTTTTTTCATTGTTATGCCTTAAGTATCGTTTATGCTAATTTTAATTTCATAGTGCTCATTTTGATTCACTTACATGACAATGTATTATTAGAATCTAGTCCGTTTGGCTCACGTTTTGCTTATCATAAATTACCAGTTTGAATCGTTTAGTAATCGTATCTAAATGACAAATTAATGGTATTAAATTCAAAACGTTGACTATTAATACTTGAAGTGCGCTTTTCACCAAGATATTGTAGCTGCACCAATGACTTAAGTGTGGGTGTGTAATTTAAAGATAGATTTGCAGTTCTTGATTCATCGCTGCGATCAAAAAAATCTGCGCTGCCCAAATAATCTCGCTCTTCATACCCAAAGCCTGTTCGCAATGAGACTTTACTGGTAATGTCCCAAGTGGGACTAATGCTAAAGCCGGTAGCTTGCACATAGGTAGATACAACATCATCAATGGGGGCAATATCCCTATATGCTGAGGCACTAAGGTTTAGCTTGCCAGACAATGCATGATTAATATCCCATCGCTGACTAAAACCATCAAAATCCCGCTGTGGATTATCTTTGTATTCAATAGCAACTTGTGACAGACGCGCACTTAATCTGGTTTTAGGAGTTGGTAGCCAAGCGGCGGTTAACGAGAAAACTTCTTGCTCGCTCTCATCTCCAAAAAAGAATTGCGCAAAACCAGTCCTATTAGGGTAGCTTGATTGATTAACCCGATAAGAAACGCCTAGCAGGGTTGCGAGTGTATTTTGAAAACGCAAACCTGTTTCAAAAATCTCATCTTTTCTATCTAACGAGACAAAATTAATCAGTTCATTCTCTGTATCTACCTTTTCACCTGATGCGTACAAAGTCCAGTCTGGGTGGTAATTCCAATTAATGCTTGCAAACTGACTAGCTGTTGTTCTAGTGTTTTTGACTGGAAGTCTTACTTCGTTAAAGCCGGCAAGTGCTTCGCGCTGGCTGGCTTTTAGCTCGCCATATACGTCATTACCAAGCCGCCAATTCCATCCTAGACTGTACGATTTGGCTGTATTATCTAGTTCGTCAAAGCGGTTATACCGGCTTTCACCTACATTGGCTGACAGTGTCAGCAATTGGCGGCTTAATCTTAAATTGACTGTCGCGCCTAAATCTAAGCGCTTAATTAAATCTGATGTTGCAGACGAACCAAAGGTGGCTCTAGCTTGTTCGGGAGATGAAAATCGATATACATTGTCATCATAACTAAGACTGGTGCTAATAGTTGGCTTTACATCAATAATGCCTTCTGCAAAGATTGGGACAGGGAAGAATAGTAAACACCCAAAGGTGATATTTTTCATCGAACGTTCGAACATCACCAATACTGCCAATTACCAGTCAACATCACCCAAACACCCAACACGCCATTGGTCACGGCATGTGCAAAAATAGGTATCCATAAATTTTTATAGGTTTTATACAACTGCCCATAAACCAATCCAGCAAATAATCCCGCAAGCAATAACTTATGTTCCAAAGCAAATAAACAAGCACTGCCAATATATGCAAAGGCCGATATAGTTTCTGGATTAATACTTAAAAAGTTCTGGCTGTCGT
>JAABQZ010000035.1 GCA_011391175.1 Methylophilaceae bacterium
TCTATGCGGGATTGGTGAAATGGCATCACGAAACTTTCCCAAAGTTTAGTCGCGGGTTCGATTCCCGTATCCCGCTCAACCCATATCACCCAACCCATACTTAGTTCAGCCAACTTTAAAACTCCAACGGGTCTATATCTAAACTCCAGCGTACTTTATTGGCTATTGGCAATCCACGTATTTCTGGCATCCACATTTTTAGCAATCGCTGCAAGGCTAAGCGGGTATCAGCTTGTAGCAACAACTGTCCGCGCTCCATGCTTTTCAGGCGCTCCATTTGTGGGCGAATAACATCGTAAACCATCACTTCATGTTTTAAATCTATACTTTTTTGCGTACGTGCTAAGTTGCCTGCTGCCGTTAAAAATTGATTCACCACACTAAAGTCAGCCGCCTCTGCTCGCAGCAATGCAAAAAAACTGCTGGGCGGAAACTGCATGGCGATACGTTCTTGCAATTGCGCATCGGCAAAGCTGACATAGTCTTGACTGCGTAGCGCATCAAATAACACATGCTGCGGGAAAGCCGTTTGAATGAGGACTTCACCCGCTTTATCTGCACGACCTGCACGACCTGCTACTTGCATCAATTGTGCAAATAATTTTTCAGCCGCCCTAAAATCGGGGCTGTACAGTGCACTATCGGTATCCAGCACGCCAACCAAAGTCAAATTAGGGAAATCATGGCCTTTGGCCAGCATTTGTGTGCCCACTAAGATATCAACCGCACCCGCATGTACTTGCGCCAGCATATCGGTCAGCGCATCTTTGCTACGCATGCTGTCACGATCGACCCGAGCAATTCTGGCATTAGGCAACAACGCTTGTAGCGTTTGCTCTAAGCGCTGGGTGGCCTGACCAATTGGTTTTATGTCAGCGTTGCCGCAGCTTGGGCATTGCAACGGTATATTTTGTTCTAGGCCGCAATGGTGGCATTTCAATCTTTTTTGACTTAAATGCACCACCAATTT
Organism: Methylophilaceae bacterium; assembly: GCA_011391175.1. Classification (GTDB taxonomy): domain Bacteria; phylum Pseudomonadota; class Gammaproteobacteria; order Burkholderiales; family Methylophilaceae; genus Methylotenera_A. The sequence goes on from JAABQZ010000035.1 coordinate 971, forward strand.
TGCTGCACAACGCGTGCAACTCGACACCCATTGACAGGCGTTGCAATGCAGTACTGGTGCATAACCACGCCGGTTTAGAAATAGCAGGCTTTGCTCGCCACGCTTCAATCTTTCTCGCAAAGCTTTCACCAACAAAGGCGATAGGCCATTTTCGGTGGGTGACTTTGCTATATCAATGCAAAAAATACTCGGTAATTGTGCGTTTTGTACCGCACGCTGTTTTAATGTCAGCAGGCCATACTGACTTTTATTGGTATTAGACGCTCTTGTTGCGTTGTTCCAAGTTTCTAAACTGGGTGTTGCACTGCCCAATATAATCGGAATATTCAACTGCTTGGCACGTACCATCGCCACATCGCGTGCGTGATAACGCATTCCATCTTGCTGCTTGTAAGAGCCATCGTGCTCTTCGTCCACCACAATCAATTTTAAATACGGCATGGGTGTAAATACACTTAAGCGCGTACCAATCACGATTTTGGCAGTACCTGTACTTGCCGCCAGCCAATTTTGCAGCCGCTCATTTTCGCTTAAATTACTGTGTAAAGTTACCAGTGGATATTGGCTTAAGCGGCTTCTGAAACGTGCTTCTAGCTGCGGGGTGAGATTAATTTCTGGGACTAATACCAATACCTGAGATTGGGCTGTTTGCAAAATTTGCTGCAGTATTTTGATGTAAACCTCAGTTTTACCGCTGCCAGTAATGCCATGTAGTAACCACGGCTTAAAGCTGTGAGTAAGCGCTAACACGCTCTGTATCGCCTGTTGCTGCTCGCCGTTAAGTTTAGGCACAATTGTAGAACTTGGCATAGAGGCTTTTACCGCCAGCACTTCATGCTCGGTCACCAAACCCATGTTTTTAAGCTCCACCATCGCTTTTTTCCAGCCAGTGGAGATTAAAGCAGCATCGCCAGCAGCTAATACTGGTGAGGCCTTCATGGCAGCAATTATTCGATGCAAAAGCACTTTTTTAGCAGGAATTTGTGCAAGTATTTGGCATGCGTCTGCAGTTTGCACCGATTGAAATGCCAACTGCTTGCGCGTAATGGCGGGTTTAAGTTGGCGTAAGCGTAATGGCAGGGCAGAGATGAGCGCCTGCCCCAGCGGATAATGGTAATAATCTGCACAAAATTTGAGTAAATTAAAACTTGGCGTATCAAACACAATGTCGTCAAACACGTGGCTGACTGGCTTTAATTTTTCAATGGGGTAATCTGAAGTGTGCTTAACCTCCAACACCAGTCCCACCAAATTGCGCCCAGCAAAGGGCACAATCACGCGGTTGCCAATATGTGCGTTGAAGTCACCGCTTAAATAATCAAAAGTGCGGTTAAGCGGAACGTCTAAAGCAATATTGAGAATAGTTGGCTGCATTAATTATTTGGGTGATGAGTGCTTAGCTTTATTGAGTTAAAATACTGTATTGCATGATTAAACTAATTTGAAAGCCTTAATTTTTTGAAAGCCCATATTACCGATTTACTCGGCCACGCAGCCACTCACATTGGTGTGGATGCCACACAACTTAACATTATAATCGACCGCCCCAAATCAGCCGAACATGGCGATTTTTCAAGCAATTTAGCCATGTTGTTGGCCAAACCCCTGCGCCAAAATCCGCGTGCCATTGCTGAACAACTTATCCAAGCGTTGCCACACAGCGACTATATCGCAAAAGTAGAAATTGCGGGCTCGGGCTTTATTAATTTCTTTTTAAGCGCGCAATCGCAACAAACCATTATTGGTGATATTTTAAAGGCAGGCGATATGTTTGGCCGCAACAATTTGGGGAAAGGTGAAAACGTTCAAGTTGAATTTGTCTCTGCCAACCCAACTGGGCCACTGCATGTTGGGCATGGACGCGGTGCAGCAGTAGGAGATTGCCTAGCGCGTCTGCTAGATGCCAATGGCTGGAATGTCACACGTGAGTTTTACTACAACGATGCCGGTGCGCAAATTGAAAATTTGGTGATTTCGGTACAGGCGCGCTGCAAAGGCATTGCAACCGATGATGCAAGCTTTCCTGAAAACGGTTATCGCGGCGACTATATTGTAGACATTTCCAATGCGTTTTTAGCTAAACAAACGGTGACTGCCGACGATATGCAAGTAACGGCCAGCGGCAATGTGGATGACGCCGATGCGGTGCGCACATTTGCGGTGGCGTACTTGCGCCATGAACAAGATCTAGATTTGAAAGCCTTTCAAATCAAGTTTGACGTATTCTCACTGGAAAGTGCGTTGTATAGCACTGGCAAAGTCGAGAGCACGGTAAAAGCACTCATTGCCAGCGGCAAAACTTACGAAGAGGGCGATGCGTTGTGGCTTAAAACCACCGATTTTGGTGATGATAAAGACCGTGTGATGCGTAAATCTGATGGTGGTTATACCTATTTTGTGCCTGATGTAGCCTACCATTATGACAAGTGGAATCGTGGTTTTAAACGGGTCATTAACGAGCAGGGCGCCGATCACCACAGTACGATTACTAGGGTTAGAGCTGGCTTGCAGGCACTTAACGCGGCCTTAAATATAAGCATTCCACAAGGCTGGCCAGATTATGTGCTGCATCAAATGGTGACAGTGATGCGTGGCGGTGAAGAAGTCAAACTCAGTAAACGCGCAGGCAGTTATGTGACGCTGCGCGATTTAATTGACGAAGTCGGTTGCGATGCGACGCGCTATTTTCTAGCGGCAAGGCGAGCAGACTCCCAATTGATATTTGATATTGACTTAGCACGTGCGCAAACCAACGACAATCCTGTGTATTACATTCAATATGCACATGCGCGCATTTGCAGCGTGCTTAATCAATGGGAGGGCGATGTAACAACCCTTAAAATGGTGGATTTAAACCCGCTCAATATGCCTAACGAGGCTAAATTGATGCAGCGTTTGAGTGAGTACCCTGAGGTGGTGGTGAGTGCGGGTGAGGATTTGGCACCACACACCATTGCCAACTACCTAAAAGAATGTGCAAGCGATTTGCATAGTTATTATAATGACACTAAGTTTTTGGTGGACGATGTGCCTACCAAATTGGCACGGCTGGCTTTAATTGCCGCTACCCAACAAGTGCTAAAAAATGGCTTAGATTTGTTGGGCGTAAATGCCCCGCAAAAGATGTAAAAAATAAAAAGAATAAATAATGAGGAAAAGATATGAGTAGAGATTACAAACCCGCCACCGCAAAAAGTGGCAGTAACAAAGGCAGCCCTTTCTTAACAGGCTTGCTCGTCGGGTTGCTGCTAGGGGTTGGCTTATCGCTTTGGGTGACCATGTATTTAAAAGGCAGCGAGAGCCCATTTACTGAGAATAACTTTAAAAAACCTGTACTAGAAGCACGTAATAATAAGCAGATAGATGAAAGCGAAGAGGATGTACTGCCAAAAGAAGAAAGCCCTGATGGCGCTACAAAACCTGACAACCAATTTGATTTTTATACCATATTGCCAGAAACTGAAAGCACAGTGACCGAGCAAGAAGTGAAAGAAAGTTCGATTAAAAAAGATAATTACTTCTTGCAAGTGGGTGCTTTTCAAAACGAGGCCGATGCAGACAATATGAAAGCCAAGTTGGCACTGCAAGGTTTTGAGGCAGTGGTGCAAACGGCCACCATCCCTGAAAAAGGCGTATGGCACCGCGTGCGCGTGGGCCCGCTGAATGACATTGTACAAATTAACAAAATCCGTGGTGAGTTGACCACCAATGGCTTTAATACCGATTTAATTAAAGTCCACACAGAAACTAAGCCTGGATAATTGAATCACAACTATCAGTATGGCTGTCATCTTTATATAGGCCGTTAGCGTTAGTAGCCTAAATGCAAGATTAGAATACGTCATTGCAATTTATATTTTTAAGGAATCAAATATGAAAATAAGTATGAAAACCAGTGTTAAAAAAGGTCTAGCCGTTTTAATGCTGTCACTAGGTAGCTTAAGTTTTGCGCCTTTATCTATGGCCGAAGCACCGCAAGTAGGCACCAACTTCGATGCCGTTGCACAGCCAATTGCCACCGACAACGCTGCCAAAATTGAAGTGATGGAGATTTTTTGGTATGGCTGCATTCACTGTTATGACATGGAAAAACCACTCAGCGCATGGGTGAAAAAATTACCCTCAGATGTCTATTTTAAACGTATGCCGGGCTTGCCAAACGCTAGCTGGGCGCCTATGGCCAAAGCGTTCTACGCCATGGAGACTTTGGGTGTTGCTGAAAAATTACACACTCCGTTATTTGAAGCAGTGCATAAGTCTAAAACTGTAAACCCAACGGATGAAAAAGCAGTGATTGCTTGGGTAACGCAACAAAGTAGAATGGATAAATCTAGAGTTGAAGGCGCATTTAAATCATTTACCATTAACACCAACTTAAACCGCGCTGCACAAGTTTTCCGCGCATCTGGCGCCACTGGCGTGCCTAGCTTAGTCATCGATGGTAAATATATTACATCAAGCACCATGAACGGCGGCAACGAACAAGCGTTAAAAGTAGCCGATTACATTGTGGAAAATGTACGTAAAGACAGAGCCGCAGCTAACGCAAAAAGTGCACCTGCGGCAAAAAAGTAACTCAGGCAGCCGCGTCTAAAGCAACGCCAGCTAAAAAAATAGCACTGCCTACAAGAATTAAATAGCAAGAATTAATTAGTTTGCTTAATTAAAACCCGCTGAATACTTCAGCGGGTTTTTTATTGTTTAAACCGATTAAGCTATACTTATGACCATGAGCACTATGAAAATTTTTAAACCTTTCAATATTTTTATTACGGGCGCCAGCAGCGGTATTGGCCAAGCACTGGCACATGAATACGCAAAACGGCTCGCAAATATCAATAAAATTAGCAGGAGCGAAAATAGCATGCCTACAAGCCCCATGGATATTGGGCTACAGGGCAGCGGTTTTAATACCAATAATAATGTGATTGGCTTAGTAGCAAGACGTAGTGAGCACTTACAAGCACTGGCACAAACGCTACAAACACAATACGGCGTCACCTGTGCAATATACCCACTTGATGTGCGCGATAGTTTGGCATGTCAATTAGCCGCACAAGATTTTATTGGGCGCTTTGGCGCACCCAATATCGTCATCGCCAATGCTGGCGTTAGTCGCGGCACACTGACAGAACTTAGAGAAGACATACCAGCTTTCCAAGCAGTGATGGATATTAACTTAATGGGCATGGTGCACACGTTTCAGCCGTTTATTGCAGCGATGAAAGCATCTGCAAACCTGGGTGAAACAGCGCAGTTGGTTGGCGTTGCCAGCGTAGCAGGCATTCGCGGCCTGCCCGGCGCAGGTGCCTACAGTGCCAGCAAAGCTGCGGTCATTAGCTACTTAGAAAGTTTGCGCGTTGAAATGGCACGCGACAATATCGCCGTCACCACCATAGCGCCTGGCTATATTCGCACCCCGATGACTGATGTGAACAGTTACAAAATGCCTTTTCTGATGGATGCCGATGTGTTTGCCCACAAGTTTGCCAGCGCAGTTGAAAACAAAGCGCGCTTTAAAGTGATTCCTTGGCAAATGGGTTGGCTGGCAAGATTTATGCGCTTAATTCCACCATTTTTATGGGATTTTGCCATGAAAAAAGCGCCTCATAAGAAGCGCTTAGATTGGGATTGGCTTTAAAAAAATTTACCCTTACCTCGCATTTCAAATAAGGCGAGAACTAGGCATGCTTATACAAAAAAGACACGCACAGTACGACCAAGAATTAAACTGGTACGGCAAGGAGCTGAAAGCCTAATAGCCACAACGTTATCGGCTTATCATCTTGTGATAGGTTTATAGCGTATGCGTTTTGGCTTAGCACCTTCTTCACCCAAACGTTTACGCTTATCTGCTTCGTATTCCTGGTAATTGCCGTTAAAGAATGTCCATTGCGATTCACCCTCCGCCGCCAAAATATGCGTAGCGATTCTGTCTAAAAACCAGCGATCATGCGAAATCACCAATACGCAGCCAGCAAACTCCAACAACGCATCTTCCAGCGCACGCAAGGTTTCCACATCCAAGTCATTCGATGGTTCATCTAGCAGCAACACATTGCCGCCAGAAATTAAAGTTTTGGCCAAATGTAAGCGCCCACGCTCGCCGCCAGAAAGTTGACCAACAATTTTTTGCTGGTCGCCGCCTTTAAAGTTAAAACGGCCAATATAAGCGCGGCTTGGTGTTTCATATTTGCCAACGGTTAAAATATCCGAACCGTTAGCTATTTCTTCAAAAACTGTCTTGGTATTGCCTAAGTCGTCGCGGCTTTGGTCTACATAAGCCAACTTAACGGTTTGGCCAATATTCACCTCGCCACTGTCAGGCTTTTCTAAGCCCATAATCATTTTAAACAAGGTCGATTTACCGGCACCATTTGGGCCAATAATGCCAACAATGGCCCCAGCTGGCACGCTGAAACTCAAATTATCCATCAGCAATCTGTCTTTAAACGCTTTAGTTACTCCATTAAATTCAATCACTTGGTCGCCCAAACGCTCACCTGCTGGGATAAAAATTTCCTGCGTTTCGTTACGTTTTTGGTATTCAGCACTTGCCAGTTCTTCATAGCGTGCAATACGCGATTTGCTTTTGGCTTGACGTGCTTTTGGGTTTTGGCGCACCCATTCCAGCTCGGTGTTCAATGCTTTGCGGCGTGATGATTCTTGCGATTCCTCAAGTGCCAAACGTGCTTGTTTTTGATCTAACCAGCTTGAATAATTGCCTTTCCACGGAATGCCGTGACCGCGATCCAGCTCTAAAATCCATTCGGCGGCATTATCTAAAAAGTATCGATCATGCGTCACAGCAACCACCGTGCCGGGGAAGCGCACCAAATACTGTTCTAACCATTCTACTGATTCCGCATCCAAATGATTGGTAGGTTCGTCTAGCAGCAACATATCAGGTTTTGATAATAGTAATTTGCACAAAGCCACACGGCGTTTTTCACCGCCTGATAGTGGGCCAATTTTGGCATCCCATGGCGGCAAGCGCAGTGCATCGGCGGCTATTTCTAATTGCGTGCTTAAGTCGCTACCACTGGCGGCGATGATGTTTTCCCACTTGGCTTGTTCTTCTGCCAGCTTGTCAAAATCTGCATCTGGCTCGGCATATGCCGCATAAACCGCTTCCAGCTTGGCTTGCGCTTCCATCACCTCACCCATGCCGCTTTCTACTTCCTCACGCACCGTTTTATTGGCATCCAACTGTGGCTCTTGCGGTAAATAACCAATCGTCATATTCGGCTGCCATTGCACTTCGCCCTCATACTCTTTATCTGCCCCCGCCATAATACGCAAAACGGTGGATTTACCTGAGCCGTTTAAACCGAGCAAGCCAATTTTGGCGCCTGGGAAGAAAGATAACGAAATATCTTTAATAATTTGTTTTTTAGGTGGGACGATTTTGCTGACGCGCAGCATAGACATTACATATTGAGCCATGGTTTTCTACTTTTTTGCAAAAACAAAAGCTTAACAGAAAGCGCGCCTAGGTATAATCCTGCATGACAACTAAATTACTGGATCCGCGCGATGGCGCTGATATTGGAGTCGCCCAATGGCGCTAAAATCAACGATATATAAAATTGACCTGAACATAGCGGATATGGACAGGCAATATTACGCCCAGCACAATTTAACACTGGCCAAGCATCCCTCTGAAACAGACGAGCGGGTGATGGTGCGGCTGATTGCATTTACGCTTTTTGCCAATGAGTCACTGATATTTGGCAAAGGCTTAAGCGACGACGAAGAGCCGGATTTATGGCAAAAAGATTTAACGGGTGCAATTCAGCTGTGGATCGATGTTGGGCTGCCGACAGAAAAAGACATCCGTAAAGCCTGCGGCAAATCAACCCAAGTTGCGGTGGTGCTGTATGGTGGCAGAATTGCTGATATGTGGTGGCAGCAGAACAGCAAAGGTTTGTTAAAACTGAATAATTTAACCGTGATTAACCTGCCTGATACATCAAGCTTAGCGCAACTTGCCGCCAAGAGCATCAACTTAAGCTGCACCGTTCAAGATAGTGAAGTCTTGCTTAGCCACGATAGTGGCAGTTTTGATATCACGCCAATGATTCTAAAAGAAGGACTATATAAAGCACAATAATTGTGGTCAAATTATCACATGTTATTAGGTAAACCAAATGATAGTTGATAACGCTCTCTGGCTTAATTTGGCAGTCGCCTTAGGCGTTGGCCTGCTTATTGGCACCGAACGCGAGCGCAGCAAAGGTACTGGGCCAGATAAATCATCCGCAGGCATTCGCACTTTTACTATCGCCTCACTACTAGGTGCAGTTAGCACTGTGTTTAACTTTTGGTTGCTTGTCGTTTCAATATTCTGCGTGATGATTTTTGTCGCGATTGCCTACTTTAACAAACAAGGTAAAGAACCAGGACTTACTACTGAAGTTACCCTGATATTTACGATGATTTTGGGTGGGCTAGCAATGAGCTCAGCGGCTTTAGCTGCCGCACTTGCTGTTGTGGTAGCGATACTGCTTGCAGCAAAAGAACCTATTCATGGCTTTGTGCTTGGTGTAGTTACTAAAGATGAATTGAATGATTTTCTTATACTGGCAGCCGCGACGCTTATTATTTTGCCACTAGTCCCTAACGAGGCTATCGGGCCATTTGAGGCCGTTAACCCGCGCAATCTCTGGTTGATTGTTATTTTGGTAATGACCATTAGCGCGCTGGGTCACCTTTCATTACGCTGGCTAGGCGGACGCATCGGCCTGCCTGTTGTTGGGTTGGTATCAGGTTTTATCTCCAGCATTGCGACAGTTGGCGCGATGGGTGCGCGCGCTAAAGAAACGCCGTCCTTAATAAGCTCGGCTGTTGCAGGCGCAACGCTATCAAGCCTTGCTACTGTTTTGCAACTAGCTATGTTGCTCGCGGCAGTCCATCCGCCGACATTACACACACTTATGTGGCCACTCGCTTTTGGTGGCGTTTCGATTACGATTTATGGCTTGGTTGTAACGTTAAGGTCTCTCCATAAGAATGAGACAGATATTTACAAACCCACCAAAACGTTTAGCGTAAAAACAGCACTGATATTAGCCATGGTTATCGCTGCAGCGCTAGTAGCATCCGCCGCCTTAAAAGCCTGGTTTGGGCAGGCAGGGCTTGTGGTTGCCTCAGGGGTGGCAGGTGTAGCAGACGTTCATGCCTCCACCATTTCAGTAGCCTCTTTGGCAGCGGCAAGCAAACTAAGCCCAGAAAGTGCTGTGATACCTATTTTGGTCGCTTTTTCAGTCAACTCTGTTTCAAAAGCGGTAATGGCAGTTATCAGTGGCGGCAAAGATTTCTCTTACCAAGTCATCTTAGGGTTGATTGTACAAGTTGCAGCCACTTGGGCAGGGTGGTGGTTGTTTAGATAGTTTTACAACGCATTTAGATGCTAAATAAGATGCCCTGCAAGCAAATATCCATGCGGGTTGCAGGGCATCTTTATTTGATGTTTTAATGATGGCATTCGTATGGTTTTGACTTTAAATCCCCTTGCGGTCTTATGAATGCTGCAAGCACGAGTTTCGCAGCTGCCCGCCCATATAAGCATCACAGGGAAACTGCAGTCAATTTAATACTGTTCTGTCGTTGCAGATTCTATTAGTTTTAGAAATCCATTTTCATCAAGCAATTGATGATTTAAACCCTTTGCTATTCCTTCTTCAACTTTCTTATATTTCCCTGTCTTTTCCTTTTCTGACACATCTAGACGAGGAACAACAAGGATAGTAACTTTTTTTGAATAGCCATCTACAACATTACAACCGCATTGAGATGCTAAGCCTGAGTATCGTTCTTTGTCTTCCGAAGAAAAATCGGAGAAAAGTATTACTTCTCCAAATAAACCACCATCAGGATTACCTTCTCTTGAATGGGAAGTTTTTTCCCACTTACTTTTTACAGGCCTATTAACTATCTCCATCAAAGTATCTATATTTTGATTAGAGTCTTTTAGTAAGGCTATCAAAACTGCTCCCGCAGCTTTTGCATCTTCTAAAGCATCATGATGATTAAATTGATAACCAATCATTTCACATAAATTCGCTAATCCATAACCTTTAGAGGAAACTTCAGGCCAAGTCCGCCTTGCAGCCACTATCGAATCTAACCAAGTAATATTAATTGGTGGAATAGAGTATTTCTGGAAAGCCTTTGAAATCGCATCTCGATCAAAAGAACCGTGAGATACACATATTGGCCCGTTCATGAAATATGAAAGCTTCTCCACTACTTCAGGAAATGTCGGGGCGTCAACAACATCTTCTTCATATATCCCATGTTTGCTTATGCATATTGGATCGAACTCTACTTCAGGATTTATTAGAGAAACCCACTCTTCAATCAAAAAACCATTGATATATTTGGCTATTCCTATTTGACAGATAGCACGCGTTGATGAATCTGCTGTCTCTACATCGATAGCTACAAAATTCATTTAATTAACCTTCTTGTTCTTCCAGTTTTGAAGTTTCATATGTTAATAAGTTAGCAGTAAACACAACTTTAACCTGTGTCTTTGAACAAACTACCGTTATTTCTTCTTGCAGGTTAATGTTTAAATCTTCACCACGTAAACCTTGCCATGTAGCTAGATAAAATAATGAGCCATACTTTTTGTCTTTTATCTTTGTATGAACGCCACCCTTCCAAGCCAAAACTGGTAACTCGCCATTTTTACAAGACTCAGCTAATTCTGGATTGTCAGCGGCTTTTACTCTACCTCGTTCCCAACAAGCAATAAGCCCATTATCCGAACTTTTCCAAAGTTCTTCCCAAATAAGTCCTTTGCGGTTTGGTTCTTCAATAGAACGGTAGATATTAGTTGCCATGTTTACTCAACAGTTACACTCTTCGCCAAATTTCTCGGTTTATCCACATCTGTGCCTTTTAGTAAGGCCGCATGGTAGGCCAACATTTGCACTGGGATGGTATGCAAAATGGGGGAGAGTACGCCGACATGGCGCGGCGTGCGGATGACATGCACACCTTCGGATTCGGTAAAATGGCTATCTGCATCGGCAAATACAAATAGCTCGCCACCGCGCGCTTTTACCTCTTGCATGTTTGATTTCACTTTTTCTAGCAAGGTATCGTTTGGCGCAATCACTACTACAGGCATATTATTATCTACCAATGCTAATGGGCCATGTTTAAGCTCACCTGCTGGGTAAGCCTCAGCATGAATATAAGAAATTTCTTTAAGCTTAAGCGCGCCTTCAAGCGCGATTGGGTAGTGCACACCACGGCCTAAAAATAGCGCATGCTCTTTATCAGCAAAGCGCTTCGCCCATTCGCGAATTTGCGGCTCTAAATTCAGCGCAAATTGCACACTGCCCGCTAATTGCCTTAACGCAACCAAGTATTCTTGCTCTTGAGCTGCACTTAATAAACCGCGATGTTTGGCCAAGGTAGCGGCCAAAGTAAATAATGCCACCAATTGTGTAGTGAAGGCTTTGGTGGAGGCCACGCCAATTTCTGCGCCAGCGCGGGTGTAGAAGACCAGCTGTGAGGCACGAGGAATGGCGCTTTCTTGCACATTGCAAATAGCCAAAGTTAAATGTTGACCGAGTGATTTTGCGTGTTTAAGCGCTTCCATGGTATCGAGCGTTTCGCCCGATTGTGAAATAGTGACAATCAGCTGCTTGGGATTGGGTACCGATTGGCGATAGCGATATTCGCTGGCGATTTCTACATTGCAAGGCAGTTTAGCGATTGATTCTAGCCAGTATTTAGCAGTGAGCGCGGCATAATAGCTGGTGCCTGCAGCCAAAATTAATACGCTATCGATTTGGCTAAACACCTCATTGGCTGCTGTACCAAACAATTCAGATGAGAACTTGTTATTATCTATCAGCGCTTCAATGGTGTCTGTTAGCGCACGTGGCTGCTCGTGAATCTCTTTTTGCATAAAGTGCGCATAAGGGCCAAGCTCTAAACTGGCTAGCGAAACGTCACTCATGTGAATTTTGCGTGTGACTTCAGCGCCATCTTTGCCATAAATGGTGACGCCATCGCGCTGAATATCTGCCACATCGCCATCTTCTAGATAAATCACTTTGCGGGTAACAGATAAAACGGCAGAAACATCGGATGCAATAAAGTTTTCACCCTCGCCCAAGCCCAATAACAACGGGCATCCCAGGCGTGCTGTAATCATATGCTCTGGCTCTTTCACCGAAACCACGCCGATGGCAAACGCACCCGTCAGCTCGGCCATAGCTTTTTGTGTGGCAGCTAGCAGGTTTAAATCTTGGTGATAATAGTGAATGAGATGCGCGATGACCTCGGTATCGGTTTGCGAAGTGAATTCATAACCCAGCTTTTTTAATCTGTCGCGTTGTTCATCGTGGTTTTCGATAATGCCGTTATGTACTACGGCAATTTCACCTTTTGAAACGTGTGGGTGCGCATTGCTCTCGGTAACGCCGCCGTGCGTGGCCCAGCGCGTATGACCAATACCCACCATGCCCGTTAAATTGGCATCGATGACTTTTTCTTGCATGGCTGCAACCCGCCCCACAGCCCGTACACGCTCTATGCCGTTGCTGTTAAGTATAGCCACACCTGCCGAATCGTAACCACGATACTCTAACCGGCTAAGGCCTTCAATAAGGGTTGAAACCACGTTTCTACTGGCAACAGCGCCGACAATACCGCACATATATTTTAGTCTTTCTGAATTTGCTACTTTTTAATTTTTTGGGGCCGCTTCCAGCCTGCAATTGATTTTTGCTCTTTAGCACGGCAGAACGTGAGTGCATCTGCAGGCGCATTTTTGGTAATGGTTGAGCCTGCCGCAATTGTCGCACGCTTGCCAATAGTGACTGGGGCAATAAGCTGCGTATCGGAACCAATAAATGCTTCGTCTTCGATAATAGTTTTGAATTTATTGGCGCCATCGTAATTACAAGTAATGGTGCCTGCACCAATATTTACGTTTTTGCCAATAGTTGCATCACCCACATAACTTAAGTGATTGATTTTACTGCCAACGTTTACTTGAGCATTTTTAAGCTCTACAAAATTACCCACATGCGTATCATCTTGCAGAATAGTCCCTGGGCGTAATCTTGCATATGGCCCAATGCGACTATTTTCGCCAACTTCAGCATCATCGATATGTGTAAACGCTAAAATTTGCGCATTGGATTTTATTGTGGCATTCTTAATCACGCAATTTGCACCTACTTTTACGTTGTCGCCTAAAGTCACATTGCCTTCAAACACACAATTCACATCTAATTCACAATCGCGGCCACAGGTTAAATTGCCGCGCACATCTAAGCGGGCGGGGTCTGTTAGCGTAACGCCTTGTTGCAGTAAGTTATTTGCAATGCGTGTTTGATATACACGCTCAATTTGAGCTAAATCTGATTTGGAATTGATACCCGTTACTGACCATTCATCCGTAGTGATTTCAGCCATCACCGTAACATTTTGCTGCACTGCCAGCGCCACAATATCGGTTAAATAATATTCGCCTTGCACATTGTCATTAGTCAGTTGAGATAACCAACTTGTTAAATACCGGTTGGGCACGGCCATGATGCCTGTATTTACTTCTTGAATTTCCCGCTGCGCTTCAGTGGCATCCTTGTGCTCTACAATCGCGGCCACCAATTGGTTATTTCGCACAATGCGACCGTAACCTGTTGGGTCAGATTTTATAAATGACAAAATGGCCAGTTGATTGTTGGCTTTTTCTATCAGTGCTTTACAAGCTTCAGCATCCACCAAAGGTACATCGCCTAGCAAAATCAAGGTGTTTGCATCTACATCTAAATGTGGCAATGCTTGCTGAACGGCATGACCGGTTCCGAGCTGCTCTGCTTGCTTCACCCAAATCAATTCTTCGCCTGCAAAAGCCTCACACACCTTCTCACCACCAAAACCATACACCACGATTATTTTTTGTGGCTTTAACGCTGTGGCACATGCAATCACATGCTCCAAAATCGGCTTTCCGCCTATCTCATGCAACACCTTAGGCTGATTGGAATGCATACGCGTGCCTTTACCAGCCGCAAGTATGACGATGTTTAATTTACTCATAGTTTCCGTAGAATTTTGTATGCAATCTAATAGTTAAAAGTATAACAAAAAAGGCAGCCTCAGCTGCCTTTTTGCACTGCACACAAGTTAATGTGTTTTACGTAGTTTTTGTATCGCTTGAATCTGTGCTACCGCTTCTGCCAACTCAGCCTGTGCTTTAGCGTAATCCATATCACTTGTGCGATTTTTCATGGCTTCTTCAGCTGCGGCTTTTGCTGCAATCGCTTTAGCTTCATCTAAATCGTGGCCGCGTACCGCTGTATCTGCCAACACTGTAATAATACCTGGCTGCACTTCTAACATGCCGCCAGAAA
>JAABQZ010000036.1 GCA_011391175.1 Methylophilaceae bacterium
GCAGTTAAACGCCAACTACAGTTTCAATAATGGGGTATGGTTTGCGCTGGGCGCGGTCTATGATTACGGTGGACGCACCACCATTGATGGCATTCGCAGCGATAATGTACAAAGCAACTCGCGGTTTGGAGCCACTCTTGCGCTACCTGTAAACCGAAACAACTCTATCAAATTAAATGCCAGTACGGGCGTATCTACCCGCACTGGAAGCGATTACAACTTATACGGAGTGGCTTGGCAATATCGTTGGGGTAATGATCTATAAAGAACTAAGGCGTACTTCCCAAACAGGGAGACCATTGTTATTGCAGATGGTATCAGGTTAACCTCGACCTCTATTCCTATCACTTTTTTTCTGCATCGCAGGCGCGGTTAAGTCGCTCGTTTGCCTTACTCGACGATTTGCAGGTTTTCTTGCTATGGGTTTGTTTAAACCTGTCTTTTTATCAACATCCTGTGAGCCAGCATCCATGCGACCTGCAGGCCTGCTGTTTTCTCTCGCATTTGAATCACGCGGCTTTCTATTGCTTGGGTCTCTATCTAAAACACTATTACGCTGCTTGCGCACTTTGGGCACAAACACGCTGGTGGCTTTATCTTTTTCACGCTGAGTCAACTGCTTCATCGGCGTTCTTGGTACTTCCAAGCCCGCCCATTCTAGCAAATCCACCACTTGTTTTTGCTCTAGCTTTAACATGGTGCCGCGTTTCACGCGTGGCGGCAAATTGACAGGACCGAAACGCACGCGCATCAGGCGGCTCACTGGCAGTTGAAACGCCTCAAACAAGCGCCGTACTTCGCGATTCCTGCCTTCGCGAATAATCACCTGATACCAATGATTAGCGCCTTCGCCACCTTGCGGACTAATGCTGTCAAAGCTGGCAGGACCATCTTCTAGCTCGATACCTTGCGTCAGCGTCAGCATTTGGCCTTCGGTCAGTTCGCCAAAAATACGCACTGCATATTCTCGCTCTACCTCATAGCGTGGATGCATAAAACGGTTGGCCAGCTCGCCAGAGTTGGTAAAAATCAGCAAGCCACTGGTATTGATATCTAGTCTGCCGATGGCAATCCACTTACCTTGCTTAATGCGCGGCAGTTTATCAAACACGCTAGCACGGCCTTCAGGGTCGTCCTGGCTGACAATTTCACCCTCAGGCTTGTGGTAAATCAGCACCTGCGGCAACTCTGGCTCAAAATTCAACTTAAGTGGGCGGCTATCGACGCGCACCACATCGTATTGCGTTACGCCTGCACCCACTTTGGCAGTTTCACCATTAATGGTAACGCGTCCGCTGGCAATCATCTCTTCCATATCGCGGCGCGAGCCCAAGCCAGCTAAGGCCATTAGCTTATGTAAACGCTGTGTGGGTTCTGGCGTGGTATTTTCGTCGACATCTAACTTTTTAAAATCAGTCTTAGGTCTGCGTGGGGTGGCTTGTGGGTCGCGCTGCTGTTTGAATGGACGTGCCATATGAGTAAACTATTGATTGCAAAAGCGCATTTTACAGCAGTTAGCGCTAAAGCTAGAATAAAATATATTAACTATCCAGTGGAATTTCTGCTTGAGCAAAATCTTCAAACGGTGGCAGCTCAGAAATTGAGCGTAAATTCAGGTCATCTAAAAAATGCTTAGTCGTCGCATAAAGCGATGGCCGCCCAGGCACTTCGCGCTGCCCCACCACATCAATCCAATCACGTTCTTGCAACTGGCGCATGACGTTTGGGTTGACCGCCACACCACGAATTTGCTCAATATCGCCACGCGTTACGGGTTGGCGGTAAGCGATAATCGCCAGCGTTTCCATCACCGCGCGGCTATATTTTGGCTGCCGTTCTGGGCTTAGGCGCACAATAAATTCGCTAAATTGTGGTTTGGCTTGAAAGCGGTAACCAGTAGCCACTTGCACCAACTCTAGCGTTTTTTCGTTCCAATCTTGCTTTAGCTCATCCAACAACATTCTTAAGGTAGTGCGCTCCATGCGGCCAGCAAAAAGCTTCAGCATGTCATCTAAGCTAAGTGGCTGTCCCGCAGTTAGCAGTGCAGCTTCTAAAATCTGCTTCATTTCACTAATGTTATCGGGTTCTTTCATACGTCCTCACCCAGACTTTCGCCCATATTCGCTTGCAGGTAAATTGGCGAAAACGCTTGTTGCTGTGTCATGCGAATCAAGCCCTCTTTTGCCAACTCTAAAATCGCTAAAAAATTCACCACAAGTTTAGCCAAGCCATCGCTCGCCATATCAAATAACTGCGAAAACTCCACCATGCCATCTGCTTTTAAGCGCCTTAGAATCTGACTCATGTGTTCACGCACCGATAACTCGGCCTTGCCGATTTTGTGGTGGCTATTCAATTTTGCGCGTTTCAGCACATTGCGCCAAGCTTCTACCAACTCATCCAAACTCACTTCTGGCGGTTTAATCTCGCTGATATGTTGATAATAAGCCGCGGCAACTTGTATCTCTGCACCCACTTGCGGCATCGCATCCAAACGCGCGGCGGCCAGTTTAATCGCCTCATACTCCATCAAGCGGCGCACTAACTCGGCACGCGGGTCATCTTCTTCAGCAATTTCCGCTGGTTTTGGCAGCAACATGCGCGATTTAATCTCAATCAGCATTGCCGACATCAGCAAATAATCAGCAGCTAGCTCCAGCTTAATCACCTTCATTTTCTCCACATACACCATGTATTGCTTGGTGAGCTCTGCCATGGGAATGTCGAGAATATCCAGATTATGTTTGCGAATAAGATACAGCAGCAAATCAAGCGGGCCTTCAAACGCCTCTAAATACACTTCCAGCGCATCGGGAGGAATATATAAATCCTGCGGCAACTCACTGAGCAGTTCACCTTTGATTTTGATTTCTGAAGTTGTTAATAGCAAATCTATTCCTGTTGGTACATTTATACGTTAAAAACACATACCCTATAACCCGCATGGATATTGGCTTGCAGAGCATCTATTTTGTTATTTTTTAAAGCTCAAACATCTCCGGCTTTTATCCAGCGATAAGCCCGAATAATAACAAAGACCAACAGCCATCCTAAAAGCACTGGAGCAAATGCGGTAAAAGCAACGTCAGCCCAATTCGGCTTCAAAAATTCTGTGTAGTTTTTACCAAACTCCTCAGAGCAATTTGCAACTTGCGCCCCGCCAATATCTAGACACATTTTATAGATAAGTTGCGCACTGTTAGTTGCAGCATCCACTTGAGATTTACGCTCATACGCTGCTCCACCAAGCACCCACAAGACTGAAAGCACCACCCCAATTCGCTTCCACCTGTTCAGCCTCATAATCTATTCCTTAACCATAATTCAAACCCATTGCATCGCGTACATCCCGCATAGTCTCTCTAGCCAATTTGCGGGCTTTTTCGCAGCCTTCGGCCACAATGTTTTTTACTAAAGTCGGGTCCTCAGCATACTGTGCGGCGCGCTCTTGAATCGGTTTGAGCTCTTTTAATACCGCATCAATCACCGGCTGTTTGCACTCAATACAGCCAATGGTTGCGCTTTTACAGCCAATTTGCACCCAATCTTTGACGTTGTCATCTGAGTACACTTCGTGCAATTGCCAAACAGGACATTTAGCAGGGTCGCCTGGGTCGGTACGCCTTATTCTTGCAGGATCGGTCGGCATGGTTTTGATTTTTTTGGCCACGGTGTCGGTATTTTCGCGCAACGAGATAGTGTTGTTATACGATTTCGACATTTTTTGGCCATCTAAGCCCATCATTTTTGAGGCTGGCATCAGCTTATATTCTGGCTCCAGCAAAATCATTTTGCCGCCGCCCTCTAAATAGCCCAGCAAACGCTCTTTATCGCCCATACTCATGCCTTGCTGTTCTTCAATCAATGCCCGCGCAGATTCCAGCGCTTCTTCATCGCCACTTTGTTGGTAGGCATTGCGCATTTCTTCGTACACTGCGGCGCGCTTGCTACCGAGTTTTCTAATAGCGGCAATGGCTTTTTCTTCGAAGCCCGCCTCTTTGCCATAAATGTGGTTAAAGCGGCGCGCAATTTCACGCGTAAATTCAATATGCGGAATTTGGTCTTCGCCCACTGGCACCTGCGTCGCCTTATAAATCAGAATATCCGCGCTTTGTAATAGTGGATAGCCCAAAAAGCCGTAGGTAGATAAATCTTTACTTGCCAGTTTTTCTTGCTGGTCTTTGTAGGTGGGCACGCGCTCTAGCCAACTCAGCGGCGTAATCATCGAAAGCAACGTAAATAGTTCGGCATGTTCTGGCACGCGCGATTGAATAAAAATAGTCGCATTGGCAGGATCTACACCCGCTGCCAGCCAATCGATGACCATTTCCCATACTGATTCTTCAATGATTTCTGGTGTGTCGTAGTGCGTGGTCAATGCATGCCAATCGGCCACAAAAAATAAGCATTCATGCTCATGCTGAAGTTTAATCCAATTTTTGAGTACGCCGTTGTAATGCCCAAGATGTAAGTTGCCAGTGGGGCGCATGCCAGATAAGACGCGTTCGATTGCCATGAAAATAGTACCTAATTTTTTAAGAAGTTTTTATAAAAATGATTATAAGAATAATAGCCAAATAAATATACGTTAAACAAAAATACGAAAAATTATTTGCTGAAAAAAGTCAATAAACGGCGACAGTATTTTACCCAACACGCCCATAAACATCAGCGCGATTAAAATAATAAAGCCGTACTGCTCTAGCCGCGATAACTGCATACCCAAATGATTAGGCAGCAAACTCACCGCGATGCGCCCACCATCCAGCGGCGGCATCGGCAGCAAATTGAGCACCATCAGCACAATATTAATGGTGATTCCGACGTAAGCCATATCAATAAACATGTACGCCGCGCTGGTAAAGGCTCCCGCATCAATGCCGCGCTTTACAAACCCCAGCAAGATGCCCCAAGCAATCGCCATCACCAGGTTTGAGGCTGGCCCTGCTGCCGCGACCCACAGCATGTCTTTTTTGGGGTTGCGCAAATTATTAAAATTAACCGGCACTGGCTTTGCCCAGCCAAATAATATGCCGCCTAAAATCAGCGTCAGCGCAGGCAACAGAATAGTGCCGACTAAATCAATATGCCGGAACGGGTTAAGCGAAATGCGCCCCATTCTTTCTGCGGTTAAATCGCCAAAATATTTCGCCGCGTAGCCGTGCGAGGCTTCGTGCACAGTGATGGCCAAAATAATAGGCACTGCAGAAATAACGATTTTAAGAATGAGTGCTTCTAATTGCATAATTGTTCTCTATTGTTTAAATGCCAAACGGCGCCGCATTAGCAACGCCTTGCCGTATCAAACTTGGTGCAGTGTCGGTCAGGTCAATCACTGTTGTTAGCCCAGCCATACTAATAGCAGAATCAATCACCAAATCAACCGAGTGCTCTAATCGCTCACGAATCTCCCATGCTTCATTCAATGGTTCATCATCATCAGGCAATTGCAAAGTCATACTTAATAACGGCTCAGCAAGCTCTTCCAGCAAGGCTTGCACTACTGCATGGTTTGGCACACGAATGCCCACCGCGCTGCGCTTTGGATGCTGCAAACGACGCGGTACCTCTTTAGTGGCCTTAAGTACAAAGGTATAGGCGCCTGGTGTGTTGGCTTTAAGTAAGCGAAATTGGCTATTATCCACTTGCGCATAGGTCGCGAGCTCGCTCAAGTTACTGCATACCAAGGTAAAAAGATGGCCCTCATCCAACCCGCGAATTTGCCGAATTTTATCTTGCGCATCCTTAAAACCTATAATGCAGCCAAGTGCATAGCTAGAATCTGTTGGATACGCAATGACCCCGCCTTCGCGCAAAATTTCTACCGCGTGCTTGATAAGCCTTGCCTGCGGATTTTCGGCGTTGATAACAAAATATTGCGCCATCTACTGGATAGATTGCGCTTCTGGCCAATCGTCCCACACTGGTACACAAATCTCAGGAAGGTCAGGAATACAACCCATTTCCATATAAGAAATGCCTGAACCGTGAAAATCGGAACCCAGCGACGATTTTAGGCTGAATTTATGCGCAATCTTGGCAAATTGTTGATATTGCGCTGGCGTGTGGCTACCTGTCACCACCTCAATCGCGGTGCCACCCAAGCTTCTAAATTCGTGCATGAGCAACAACATATTAATCGTGCCCAAATCGTAACGGCCTGGATGTGCGATGACCGCTTGGCCGCCTGCGCCCTTAATTAAATCTACCGCAGACTTTAAATCCATCCACTCGTGCTCTTTAAAGCCAGGCTTGCCTTTCACTAGATATTTTTTAAAGACACTTTTAGTGTCTTTCGCGTGGCCGTTATCTACCAAAAATCGTGCAAAATGTGTGCGCGTGATAATGCTTTGCTTTGCTAACGCCTTTGCACCTTCGTAAGCTCCATGAATGCCGATACGGGTCAAATCAGTACCCATCTCTTGTGCGCGCTCATCTCGGCCTATACGCACTTTATCGAGCGCTGCTTTTAGCGGGGCGTTATGAATATCTATTTTTAAACCGACGATATGTAGCGTGCGGCGCTTCCAAGTCACTGAGATTTCCACACCGTTTACAAATTGAATACCATGCTCGAGCGCGGCCTCTCTTGCTGATTGAAGCCCACCTAAATCATCGTGATCTGTCAACGCCAGCACTTTGACACCGCGTTTAGCCGCATGCGCCACCAACTCTGGCGGGGATAGCAAACCATCAGAAACGGTAGAATGACAATGAAGATCGAACAATGCAGCCATGCGTTAGATTTCTTTAAATTTGTTAGGTTTCGATTAAATAAAGTGCACTTCAATGAGTTTCGAAATGCTTTTGCAATACTTTTGCAAAATAAGGCAAATCATAGCAAAATACTGCATTTACAGATAGCGTTGCTTTTAGACAGCAGCCTTCAAAATACAAGGTATACATGAAATTTTTCTTCGATTTACTTCCCGTTATTTTATTTTTTGTCGGCTTTAAGCTATATGGCATCTTTGCCGCCACCGCCATTGCCATTGCCACTACGCTAGCCATGATTATTTACGCCAAAATTCGCCACGGCAAAATAGAAAAAATGCTGCTGATTAACGGCGCAATCATTAGCGTACTGGGTGGCGTTACGCTTTTGCTGCACGATAAAACCTATATTATGTGGAAACCGACTGTACTGTATTGGTTACTGGCCGCAGTATTGTTGGTTTCCAACCTTTTCTTTAACAAAAATTTTATTCAACAAATGATGGGCAAAATGCTGCAGGCGCCTGCAGCTATTTGGACTAAACTTAATTTAGCTTGGGTAATATTTTTAGTTGGCTTAGGTTTTTTAAATTTGTACGTCGCGTTTAATTACACTGAAGATGCTTGGGTTAATTTTAAATTGTTTGGCGTCACAGGTATGATGTTTGTATTTGTAATTTTGCAAACCTTAGTATTACGCAAATATCTAATAGAGCCAACTGAGCAAGAAGGCAACAAATAATGCTTTATATGATAGTAGCCGAAGATATTGAAAACAGCCTTGAGAAGCGTTTAAGTACAAGGCCAGCGCATTTGGCGCGTTTAACTGAGTTACAAAACCAAGGTCGATTATTGCTCGCGGGACCTTTGCCCGCCATCGACAGCGTCGACCCTGGCCCTGCGGGTTTTACAGGCAGCTTAATTGTGGCAGAGTTTGCGAGTCTAGAGGCTGCAAGAACGTGGGCTGAGGCTGACCCGTTTGTCAGCGCGGACGTCTATGCAAACGTCACAGTAAAACCTTTTAGAAAAACACTACCCTAATCGCCACATGAATTTACATGAAACCATCCAACATCGACTGGCCAGTTTACAACCAGTTAGCCTTGAAATAAAGGACGATAGCGCCTTGCATGCGGGCCATGCGGGCAACACTGGTGGTGGGCATTTCACGCTAAAAATTGTAAGCTCGCAATTTTCGCAAAAATCGCAGATAATACGCCATCGCTTAATTTATCAAGCACTTACGGACTTAATGCCTCAGCAAATTCATGCACTTAGCATACTTGCAATTTCTCCAGATGACCCCAAGTGACATTTGGCGGTTTAAATTTTAACCAGTTAAAACTTACTGCACTCTCAATTTAAAAAAGGATTACCAATGAAAATCTCGCAACTTATCGCTACTATTTTCGCAGTTTCTACACTTTCATTTGCAGCCAGCAGTATCGCGGCAGACCCAGCGACAGTAAACGGCAAACCCATCAAGCAAGCTTGGGTTAACTACATTATGAAAGATGCGCAAGCACGCGGCCAAAAAGGCGATAACCTAAAGAATGCGATTATTAACGAATTAGTTGGCTCTGAGCTGGCCTACCAAGAAGCGGTAAAACAGGGCATAGATAAAGACCCCGATTTAATCATTGCCTCTGAAATTGGCCAACGCAAATTAGTAGTAAATGCGTTTTTAGCTGATTTTATGAAGAAAAACCCTGTGAGCGATGCAGATAAAAAAGCCGCTTACGAGCAATACAAAAAAGAGTTAGGCGATAAAGAATATAGCGCACGCCATATTTTGGTAAAAACTGAGGCGGAAGCCAACGAAGTTGCTGCGGCAGTTAAAAAAGGCGATTTTGCTAAAATAGCCAAAGAGAAATCACTCGATCCTGGTAGCAAAGATAAAGGTGGCGATTTAGGCTGGTTCTCACCCGCTGGCATGGTAAAACCGTTTAGCGATGCGGTCACTACAATGAAAAAAGGTGAAATAAGCGCACCAATTCAAACTCAATTTGGCTGGCATATCATTAAATTAAATGACAGCCGCGCCACGCAGGTGCCGTCATACGACAAAGTAAAAGATGGCCTAGAGCGTACTTTGCAACAACGTAAATTAGAAAAATTGATGTTGGGCTTAAAAGAAAAAGCTAAAATTGATGTACCAGGAGCGACCAAGTAACTAAGCTAAATAACTAAATAGATTTAAATTCTAGTAAGTTTATATTCTGTGTTTAGAAAAGCCTGCCATTGCAGGCTTTTTTATTGATTGAATATTGCTACTTGCTCATTTAAGCATAGTCTAAGCATAAAAAATATGCCATAATCAAGAACTGTTATCATTTAGATTACACTAAGTTATATGACCCCATTAAATGACGTAAAATTAAGCAGTTTAATCCCTGGCCAGCATGGCACTATTCATGCCATCCATGCAGAGCATGCACTGCATCAACGCTTAAACGCCATGGGGTTTAGAATTGGCAAAAAAATACAGCTCATTCGTCGCGCTAACTTTAATGGTCCTTTACATGTACGCATTGGTGCCACTGATATTATTTTGCGTGATATCGAAGCCCAACGCATTCAACTTGCCGCCTAACCTGCGGCAAAACTTCACATGAAACGTATTGCACTACTTGGCATGCCCAACACGGGTAAATCGACTTTATTTAATCGACTCAGCGGTGCATCAGCGCGAGTTGGCAATTGGCCAGGCATCACCGTTGATTTAATGAGCGCAAAAATGCTCATTGGTGGCCATATTGCCGAACTGATTGATTTACCAGGTATTTATGATTTACATGGGTTTTCTGACGACGAGCAAGTAGTACGTCATTTTTTAAGTAATAACCATGCTGATTTGGCCATTATTGTACTCAACAGTTCACAAATCGACCGCCAGTTATCGCTGGCATTGCAAATTAAAAATCTCGGCTTACCCGCTATTTTGCTGCTCAATATGCAAGATGAAGCCAAGCGCTCAGGTATTAGCATTGATATCGAAGCTATGGCGCAGCAGCTTGGTATGCCGGTCAGGCAGATTAGCGCAAAATATGGCGATGGTTGCCCGCAGGCATTGCAGTTGGCCGCGAAACAATTGGCAGAACAATTCAACACCGTTTTACCAAAGGACATTGCCAAACGACTTGAGGCGGATGTACAAATAGAGCAGGAAATGCAAGCTATCCTAAAAAGCTCTGTGCAAGTGCCTGTGCAGCTCAATGATGCAACAACTGACAATATTGATAAAATATTGCTACACCCCATTTTTGGTTTGCCCATATTTTTTACAGCCATGTTTTTGCTGTTTCAGTTTATTTTTACTGCTGGCAAACCACTGCAAGATGGGATGGCATGGCTATTAAATCTATTTCGCACATCTGCTCTAGAGCCAGCGTTAGCGAGCCTGCCTAGCTGGCTAAACGGTTTGTTGCTAGATGGTGTTTTTAACGGTGTCAGTACTGTGGCCGCATTTGTGCCCATTATCGTATTATTCTTTTTAGTGATGAGCATGGTAGAAGACAGCGGTTACTTATCGCGCGCGGCTTTTTTAATGGATGCTTTTATGGCCAAAATAGGCCTCGATGGTCGTGGTTTTGTGATGGTGCTGATGGGCTTTGGTTGCAACGTGCCTGCACTCATGGGCACGCGCGTCATGCGTAGCCGCCCCATGCGCTTGCTCACAATGCTAGTGATTCCACTATCTTTATGCTCGGCTAGACTGCAAGTATTTTTATTTATGATTGCCACGCTGTTTGCCACCAGCCAAGCCGCTTATATTATGTTTGCTTTATACATGGCAAGCTTTTTTACCATCTTTTTAACCGCAGTTTTATTTAAAGGTCAATATAAAAGTAGCGAGCCTTTTATTTTGGAACTGCCACCTTATCGCTTTCCTACCGCTCGCCAAATATGGCTACGCGGTTGGCAAGAAGTGAAGTATTTTTTAAATCGCGCCACTAAATTTATCATCTTTGGCGTGGTGATGGTGTGGGTGCTGACCAATTACCCGACAAATGTAGCACCAGCCAGCGCTGGTACCTTGGCTGGGCAAATTGGTACTTTGTTTGCACCAATACTCGACCCCATTGGCATTGATACGCAACTCGCCATTGCGCTGATATTTGGTTTTGTAGCTAAAGAAATTGTCATCGGCTCACTCGCCGTCATTTATGGCTTGCAAGGTGATGCGCTTAGCCACCAAATTGCCACCAATATCGATTGGGTGCAAGGCATGAGCTTTATGCTATTCACCCTGATTTACACGCCCTGTTTATCAACAATTGCCACCCTCAAAACCGAATCAAAAAGTACTAAATTTATGTGGCTATCTATTGTCTGGTCATTAGGTTTGGCATGGGTTGTCAGTTTTGTGTTTTATCAAGGAGCTAGGGCGCTTGGTTTCTAATAAGCGCTTGGTCTTTGATTAAGGCAGATGATTTCTGAAAAAATTGGGTTTCTGACAAACATACTTGGTTTCTGAAAAAGACATAGGCTTTCTGATAAAATAGCGGTTTAAATTTTAACTAAAATCAAACCGCCCTCCATGTCTAATCAAGCGCATTTTTTAACACTTCGTGGCAGCTCCGCTTTATCCCAGTTTCGTTTAGACAAGCTCTACGCCACGCTCAAATCTGTAGCGCCGAACATTTCACACATCTATGCAGAGTTTGTGCATTTTGCATTTAGTAGCGCCGCATTAAGTGAGGCAGAACAACACACTTTAGAGCAGATTTTAACCTATGGCGCGCATACGGATGATGCTCTGGGAGGCAATATCCATGAGGCCTCTGGCGATGCTAAAAAGGCACTTTATTTAGTCATTCCACGCATTGGCACCATTTCACCGTGGGCGTCTCGCGCCACCGATATTGCCAACAACTGCGGCTTAACCAGCGTGCTGCGCATCGAGCGCGGCATTTCATTTTATGTGAAAAGTAACGGCCAATTAAGTGAAGTTGAAAGCGCCGCAATAAAAGCCGCCATTCATGACCGCATGACTGAAACAGTGTTGAGTAATCTAAACGATGCCGAAAAACTCTATCACCATGCGGAGCCAAAACCGTTTAGCAGTGTCGATATTTTGCAAGGTGGTGCGGCTGCATTAAACGCAGCCAATAGTGATATGGGTTTAGCGCTATCACCTGATGAGGTAGACTATTTGGTGGAAAACTTTAGCAGAATTGGCCGCAATCCTAGTGATGTGGAGCTGATGATGTTTGCGCAAGCCAACTCTGAACATTGCCGTCATAAAATTTTTAATGCCGACTGGGTGATTGATGGCGAACAGCAAGACATTAGCCTATTTGGCATGATACGCAATACGCACAAGCTTAACCCTGGTCACACTGTTGTCGCTTATTCTGATAACTCTTCCATAGTGGCTGGGCAAAAAACGCAGCGTTTTTACCCAAACTCAATTGGTGAATACGACTTCACTGAAGACAATATGCACTACCTGATGAAGGTAGAAACGCATAACCACCCTACGGCTATTTCGCCATTTGCTGGTGCTGCTACTGGCGCTGGAGGTGAGATTCGTGATGAAGGTGCCACAGGGATTGGCTCTAAGCCTAAAGCGGGTTTAACTGGCTTTTCTGTCTCTAATTTAAACATTCCGAATTTTGCACAGCCGTGGGAGAATTATTATTCCCCCCACCCCTCTTTCCACCCGCAAGCGGGTGAAGGGGTGCCTTACGGTAAACCTAGTCGAATCGCAACGCCTTTACAAATTATGACCGATGGTCCTCTCGGCGGCGCTGCCTACAACAACGAATTTGGTCGCCCCAATATTGCGGGTTATTTCCGCACATTTGAATTAGAAGCTAATAATGAAGTGCGTGGTTATCACAAACCGATTATGTTAGCAGGCGGTGTCGGTAATATTTCAGCTAACCACTCACACAAAAACGCCATCCCTGCAGGCGCAGCCCTAATTCAACTGGGTGGCCCGGCGATGTTGATTGGTTTAGGCGGTGGTGCAGCCAGCAGTATGGATACGGGTAGCAATACCGAAAACTTAGACTTTGATTCAGTACAACGTGGCAACCCAGAGTTACAGCGACGCGCACAAGAAGTGATTGATAGATGCTGGCAACTGGGTGAAAAAAACCCGATTTTAAGCATTCATGACGTCGGCGCAGGCGGCATTTCCAATGCTTTCCCAGAACTAGTGAATGATGCCAAAGTAGGTGCACTATTCGATTTGCGCAAAGTGCATAATGAAGAACCCGGTATGTCACCCCGTGAGTTATGGAGCAACGAAGCGCAAGAGCGTTACGTCATGGCAGTGTTACCAGAGAATTTAGAAACATTTAAAGCGATATGCGAACGTGAACGTGCACCTTTCGCGATTGTGGGTTACGCCACCGCTGAGCGCCATTTAACGGTAGCAGATAGCCATTTTGGCAACAAGCCTGTAGATATGGACTTAAGCGTATTACTCGGCAAGCCCCCAAAAATGACGCGTGACGTGAAAAGTGTTGTCAAAAAATTAAGCCCTTTTGATACGAGCAAAATCTATATCAAAGACGCTGTGGCGCGTGTATTACGCCTACCAGGCGTGGCGGATAAAACATTCTTAATCACGATTGGCGACCGCACGGTGACGGGATTAATCGCGCGCGACCAGATGGTAGGACCGTGGCAAGTGCCAGTGGCTGATGTAGCTGTCACCCTGGCGGGCTACCAAACCTACACAGGTGAAGCTTTTGCTATTGGTGAACGCGCACCGCTGGCACTGATTAACGCGCCGGCCTCTGGCCGTATGGCAATTGGTGAAGCGATTACCAATATTGCCGCTGCGCAAATTGATGACATTGGCAACTTAAAACTTTCTGCCAACTGGATGGCCCCCGCTGGTCATGCGGGTGAAGATGCCGCACTATTTGCAACCGTAAAAGCGGTGGGTATGGATCTATGCCCAGCACTGGGAATCAGCATTCCCGTCGGTAAAGACTCGATGAGCATGAAGACGGTGTGGAGCGAAAATGGACAAGACAAAGCGGTCACCTCCCCTATTTCTTTGGTGGTTACCGCATTTGCAAACACAATAGATGCGCGTAAAACCTTAACCCCGCAGTTACGCACTAACCTTTCTAGTGAAAACCTGGGCGAAACTAAGCTGATTTTAATTGATTTAGGTAATGGCAAAAACCGTATGGGTGGCAGTAGCTTGGCGCAGGTATATGGTCAATTGGGCAACGAAGCACCCGATGTCGATTCACCAGAACAATTAAAAGTATTTTTTGCAGAAATTCAGCGATTAAATGCTGACAATAAAATTTTAGCGTATCACGACCGCAGCGACGGCGGCTTATTTACAACCCTTTGCGAAATGGCGTTTACAGGTAGATGCGGTATACAAGTCAATATTGATGCGCCTGCTGGCGATGCGGCTAGCACTTTATTCAATGAAGAATTAGGCGCTGTCATTCAAGTGCGCGCCAGTGAAGCTGATGCGATTTTAGCGCAATTGAATCAACACTTAAGCGCGCAGATGATTGGAGTAGTGACTACTGAGAATGAAATCAATATCAGCGCAAATGGCCAAGCAGTATTTGCGGACACACGCGTGAATTTACATAGAATGTGGTCTGAAACCACTTACCACATGCAAAGCCTGCGCGATAATCCTGCCTGTGCACAGCAAGAGTATGATCGCATTTTAGACACAGCCGATGCTGGCTTAAATGTGCATACCACTTTTGATATCAACGATGACATTAGCGCGCCATACTTAAACCTAGCTCGCCCCAAAATGGCAATTTTGCGCGAACAAGGCGTGAATGGCCAAGTGGAAATGGCGTCTGCATTTAACCGCGCAGGCTTTGCCACATTTGATGTGCATATGAGCGACATTATCAGCGGACGAATATCGCTTAAAGATTTTGCTGGTTTTGTAGCCTGCGGTGGCTTTAGTTATGGCGATGTACTTGGTGCTGGTGAAGGCTGGGCGAAATCTATTTTATTTAATGCCAGAGCAAACGAAGAATTCAGTGCATTTTTTAACCGCGCCGATTCATTTGCGTTAGGCGTATGCAATGGCTGCCAAATGATGAGCAACTTGCACAGCATCATCCCAGGCAGTGCACACTGGCCTCACTTTGTTAAAAATAAATCTGAGCAGTTTGAGGCGCGCTTTGCCATGGTGGAGGTATTAGAATCGCCTTCACTGTTTTTTAATGGCATGGCTGGCAGTCGCATGCCGATTGCCGTCGCGCATGGCGAGGGGTTTGCGGAATTTTCTAGCGCGAGCGCTGTCAATAGCGTGTTAGAAAAAAAATTGGTCACGACGCGCTTTATAGCACCAACATCTGGTGCGTCAACGCCAACCGAAGTCTACCCGTTTAATCCTAACGGTTCGCCGTTAGGGATTACAGGCTTAACTAGCACAGACGGACGTTTTAGTATTATGATGCCGCATCCCGAGCGAGTATACCGCTCGGTACAGCATTCGTGGTATCCTAGCGATTGGCAAGAAGATGCACCGTGGATGCGGATGTTCCGAAATGCAAGAAAATTTGTCGCTTAAACTTTTTAAGCGTTTTTAATAAAGGGAAAATGTAGTATGAACATGTTAAAAACATTATTT